>JBDQJC010000017.1:0-51415 GCA_040264055.1 Planctomycetota bacterium | reverse complement strand
CGGCGGCGCAATGCACGCGCGCCCCAGAAACCGACCACGCCAAGTGAGATCACAATGACCAACATGCCTGCCAAGAGCAAGGATCGACGGCGCACTGCGGGCTCGGTGTAGGCCTTCGGGTCGACCAACACCAGCCACCAGTCGTCCGGTAAACCGGACGGCAAGGACAAACGCAACGCGACGTCCTGGCCTTCGCCGCCGCGTGACGCGAGCACGCGAAATGCACCCGATGGCGGCAGCGCTTCCGTGAATCGCTCTCGCAGCAGTTTTTCGGCCACATAATCCTCCGTGACCATGCCGACGCCGGATGCACGGTCCAAGAACGCGACGCGCGCCCCCAACGGAATCGCGCCCAGCGCGGCGCTTCGCAGCGGGGCGCTGAGCTCGTCGGCGAGCTGCGCACCAGCAATGACGGCTTCCAGCTGCGCGCTCAACTCGGTGCGTTCAAGGGTTTGCAACAAGAGCCGCGCCTCGAAACCCAAACGGCTCGGCGGCAAAGGCACCGCGCCAGCCATGAGCTCCTCAAGTAAACCACCTAAGGCCGCACGCGCCGAGGCTGGGCTATTCGCCGCCTCCCAGTGCGCCGCGATGCGATGACCAAGGATCAGCCGCAAGGGGCGACCATCCAGTAAGTTGTCCGGTTTGGTCAGCGTACGCACCGCTTCTAGAACCCGCGCCGCCTCGCGTGGTCGACTCATCGCATCGAGCACATGCGCTTTGTGCAGCATCAAGCGGGCATAGGTCGCGTCTTCCACTTCGAGAATCGAGTGTTCGCCTTGTTCGACTGCCTCGAGCGCCGGCCCCCATTCTTCGCGTTCCGCCCGATCTTGCGCCTCGCGCAGCCAAGTCGCCGCCGGAGTCGGTCGAGGTTGCTCGGGGTCGGTGATACGGTCTTGCAGCTCGGTGCCCACCGGCAGCGGACGCGGCTGCAGCAAGCGCCCGGTTTCGTCGAAGCGGATCTTGATCGGCCGGCCGGTCAACGGGACCTGGCCCGTCGCGACGCGGCGCACCAAGCGCACTGCTTCCTCTTCCAGTTGGTCGGCCAAACTACGGCCGTCTTCCAGAGCCTGAACCTGCGCGCTTACGCCTGGGTCACTGGTCAGGAACCAAGTCGCACCCAACAATGCGGCGCCAGCAGCCAGCAGGCTGAGCACCCAAAGGCGCGACAAAGGAACCCGGCGGCGAGGGCGCGGCATGAATCAACTTGGGGCGCGGAAGGGGCTTGTGCCGATTCCAGGCCAGATCCGAAGCATACCGAAGCTCGCGCGTATCAGGATCCAGCCGCCTGTCACAAGCCAGACACTTTCCAATGCTCCAGCAGCGGTCGGATCGATCGAACGCAAGCCAATCAGCCCGAAGACCGAAGCCGCGATCATGACATTGCGCAAGTAGCGGTAGTCACGCGAACCCCAATGCAGCCCATCGGTGGCAAAGCACAGCGCATTGAAGGGTTGAGCAAGCGCACCCCAAAACCAAGCGCCAGCAAATAGCGCGCGCGCTTCGGTTGGAACCAGAGCGGTCGCGACCCAATCTTCGCCGAGCAACATGATGGCCACAAGAAGCAAGCCCAAGGCGAAGCTCCAACTGCAACAAACCGCAGCCACGCGTCGCGCGCCGTCATAACGCTCTTGACCGAGATACCACGCCACAAGGCTCTGCGCACTGACCGCAAGCGCATCGAGTGCGAGCGCGGTAAACAGCCAGATCTGACGAATGGCGTGGTGCGCCGCCCCCGCTTCGTCGCCGATCCGAGTTGCGGCGCGGGTTGCGAAGACAAGGAACAGGGTCAGCAAACCCGTGCGCACGAACATGTCGCCGCCGACCCGCAACAATCGCGGTGCGCCGTCAAAGCTGATGCGCGTTGGCCGCCCAAGAGCGCGCACGACCGCGTACAAGGCCAGTCCACAGCCCAACCACTGCGCCGCCAAAGTCGCCCAAGCCGCGCCGGCGATGCCATAGGCCGGGATCGGCCCGGCGCCCAGAATCAGCATCGCGTCCAAAGCGATATTGATGACGTTGACCAGGATGGCGATCACCATCGGCACGCGCATATTCTGCAAGCCACGCAGCGAGCCGAAGGCGGTTGCCGTCATCAACACCGCCGGGGCTGCCAGCAGGCGAATGCGGAAATAGGTCACCGCTTCGTCTTGGGTGGCGGCCTCGGCGCCCATGGCTTCCGCCAGCCAGCCGGCAAAAGGCCAACCCAGAACCAACATGCCCATACCGAAGCAGGCCGCCAGCAACAGCGCGAGCGCGTTCTGCTCGCGCGCCCGATCGAACTGCCCTGCACCGGCGAAACGAGCAACTTCAGATTGCGTTCCGACCGACAGGAAGTTGAAGATCCAAAAGACCGCCGAGAGCAGAGTCGTGCCGACTCCGAGCGCCGCGGTCGGGCCATCTCCCAACTTGGAGACGAAGGCGGTGTCGACCAGAGCCGTGAGAGGCTCGGCGATCAAAGAAAGCAAGACCGGGAACGACAGCACCAGCAAGGTGCGGTGCGGTCGTGCGTCGAAGGCTTGGCTCAACCGGCTGCCATCGCGGTCATTTGCTCAATGACCATGTCCCCGATTTCGTCGGTGGCGTGTTCGCCGACTCCCAGGCTTCGGATGCGTCCGCCTTGCAGCAACTCGGCGATCGCGGCTTCGGCCGTTTGCGCGGCTTGGGTTTCGCCCAAGTAATCGAGCATCATCACGCAAGCGTTGATTGTCGCGAGCGGATTGGCAATGTTCTTGCCTGCAGCCTGCGGGAAACTGCCATGCACCGATTCGAACAGGCCCAGTCTTCCGGGGTAAAGGTTGGCGCTCGCCGCCACCCCCATGCCGCCTTGCAGCATCGCACCGAGGTCGGTGACGATATCGCCGAATAGATTGGTCGTGACCGCAGTATCGATCGACTCCGGACTCTCGACCATGCGCATGCAAGCCGCGTCGACGTACAAGTGCGCGGTTTCGACTTCGGGGAACTCCTTCGCGACCTCGGCAAATACTCGGGTGTAGAGATCTTGAGCACGCACCGCATTGGCTTTGTCAATCAAAGTCAGATGCTTGCGCGGGCGCTGCATCGCAGTCTTGAATGCGTAGCGAATGATGCGCTCGGTGCCGCGTCGGGTGTAGCTCATGGGTTGCGAGGCGACTTCGTCGACCGTGCCTTTGTGCTCGAACTTCGGCTGCTGTACGTATGCGTCTTCGGTGTTCTCGCGCACGATCACCATGTCAACATCGGCCGGCCCCTTGCCCTTGAGCGGGCAGAAGCGCTCGTCGAGCAGCTTGATCGGACGCAAATTGACGTACAGATCGAGATCCCAACGCAGCTTGCCAATGATGCCGCGTTCAATCAGGCCGACCGGCGCGCGCGGGTCGCCGATGGCGCCAAGCAGAATCGCGTCCGATTCGCGAATCGCTTCGAATGGCTCATCCGGAAAGATCTCTTCGGTCTTCAGCCAATGATCGGTACCGAACGGATACTCGACAATCTCGACTTCAAATCCGAATCGGTCGGCGGCAGCGCGCACCACGCGCAGACCTTGAGCAACGACCTCGGGGCCGATGCCATCCCCAGCAATGACGGCGATGCGATGTGCCATGACCCGGCATTCTAGCCGCGCGCTATCCCTCGTCGACGAGACGGCCTTTCAGCCCGCGCAGGCTGGCCTCGAACTGCGTGCCCAGCCAGTCATCGAAGAACAGGCCGACCCAACGCATGCGCAGCCCCGGCAGATCACCGCTCTGCGTCCAACGCACACGCGTTGCGCTGGCTTCGGTAGTGAGCTCAAGGCTGCCGCGCGAGGACAAGCTTCCGTCCGGCATGGTCAAGACATAGGTCAGGCGAGTCGGCGCAACCGCTTCGACAATCTCCAACCGACCTTTCCCAAGCTCGGAGCCATCCCACTGCATGACATGGCCGACCCCGGCTTCGCCTTCGAACAACCAACTTGCTTCCGGGTCGATCTCGCGGTTCCATGCGCTCCAGTCCGGCCAGGTCTTTAAGTCCGCGATCGTGTCGTACAGCACTTCGGCGTCGGTGGGAATGACCAACTCGCGTTCGATGAGATATTCATTCGAAAGAAAGGCGCTGACGAGTAGAAAGACGGCGGTCGCAGAGATCAGACCAATGGCGAGAAACTTCATGGGCAAGGGCGGTGCTTAACGCACTCGGTGCAAGGTTTGACCGTCGGTGCTGCGGTACTCGCGATGCAGATCGCAAGCCAAACAGGAATGCACCGGGAAGACCTGGACAAAGTCACCGATACGGTAGTTTCGCAGCGCGCTCGCCCCGAGCGCGACGATTCCGTGCTCTTGTGAAAGGCTGCTCAATCGCAACTCTGGGTCCGGCAACTGCCAACTTCCGTCGTAAGGCTGCGGCGCGATCCAACCAAAGCACGGGCCCTCCGGCCCCTCGATGCGGTCTTTCGATAAGTGCACCGCGCCCCCATGCAGAATCAGGCGACCGCCCTGCTCGTCTTTGCCGATGACCGGGCACAGCACACAGGCAGCGATTTGTTCGGCTTGGCAGGCGCCGATTTCTAGCTGACTGAGGTCGTAGAAGACAAAGTTGCCAGGTCGGATCTCGTCAACGGGGCCAAAGTCGTCGAGCAAACTGCAACTTGGGGTATCGCCCACCGAGAGCTTGCAACGACCTTCGGAGAATTGATCGGCGTAGCGCTGCCGCAAGGGCAGTAAGCGAGACAAGCACTGCT
Organism: Planctomycetota bacterium; assembly: GCA_040264055.1. GTDB lineage: Bacteria > Planctomycetota > UBA1135 > UBA1135 > UBA1135. The sequence goes on along the minus strand of JBDQJC010000017.1, from coordinate 46,719 downwards.
CGTGAATCGCCGCGATCTGCTCGCGGCCACGGCCTGAGTAGGTGTGACCGCTATGGGCAAGCAAGCCGACACGATCGATCCAGTCGGCATCGAGTTCCTCCAAGATTTCGCGTAGCCGCAACTCGTCGTCCCAGCGGACCCCCGCTCGCCCGTAGCCTGCATCAACCTTGACCCAAACCGGGAGCGCCATGCCCGCCTCGGCGCAGGCCTCACGCAGCGTGGAGCACCGCGCGAGCGCGACGGCGGCTTCGGGGTGGTCGACCAGCAAGCCGATGCGTGCGCCGCGCTCGATCAATGCGGCCACCCTTGCCAGCATGGCGGGGTATGCCGGCAGCGCGATCGTCAGGTCGGTCCAACCTGCGGCGACGAATCCCTCCGCCATCGATACCGAGGAAACCGTGATCCGCTCGACTCCCCAAGCGCGCATCCAGGCTCCGACCTCGATACTCTGATGGGTTTTAAAGTGTGGCCGGAATGCAACTTTCGCCGCACGCGCGCGCGCAGACATGGCTTGAACATTGTTCTGCACACGGGCCGGATCGACCAAGACTGTCGGCGCAGAAAAATCTCGAATTAGATGAGGGTTGAGGTCCATGCGATGCGCATTCCTATGAGACAATCACATTGTCCATCTTCCTTGCCATGCGCCATCCCCTTACTGTCTCAGTTCTTTTGTCCGCAGCGGTCGCTGTCGGTCTTGCGACCTCCTCGTCTGGTCTGCTTCGCTCAAGCGCACCTCCCAATGACACTTGCGCCGCCCCGCCGACCTTTCAGGCCTGTAATGCCTGTCATACCGGCTCTGAGCTGAATAGCTCGAACGGTCTCCTGTCCATTTTTGGCGTGCCTGCGGTCTACACCCCGGGCCAGACCTACACGCTTCAGGTCGAACTGGGCGAAGCCAGCGCCAGCCGTTGGGGCTTCGAGATCACCGCACTCGACGGCGCTTTGGACGGCGCCGGCAGCTTCACAGCGACCGATGGAGAGGTCCAGGTCTCGGCGACCGGCTCGATCCAGTACGCCAAGCACACCAGCCTGGGCACCTCGGTCGGCACGACCGGAATCAAGACTTGGCAGTTCGATTGGACGGCACCGGCCGCCGGCACCGGGGTCGTACGCTTCTACGCAGCTGGAAATGGCGCGAACGCCAATAGCTCGAACAGCGGCGACATGATCTACACCGCGGCGATTGCCTCGGCCGAGAGCGCCGCCGAAGACGCAACCGTTACCTTGCAGCCCGAATCGACCTTGGTCACACCGGGCAGCAGCTGGCGCGTCGATGCATTCGTGCGCGATCACAGTGGCTCGGCCAACCAGGTCTTGCTGGTTTCTCGGGTGAAGCTGCCGAGTGGTGGATTCTTCCCGACCAACGGCTGGTTGTTCCCGCCCGTAACGGTCAACTTGGTCGGTGGTGGTGAATCACGTCGGATTCTGAATCACACGATTCCGCCAACTGCGCCTTCCTTTACGGCGACTTACCAAGGCATCGTCGGCCGCGCGCCGAACAAGCTGGTCGACATCGACGAGTTCCAGTTCACGATTCAGTAATCGATCCGAATCGATGCCGCTCGGCATCTGAGCTCAAGGCCCGCCGTCACCTGTGACAGCGGGCCTTTTCTTTTTCACCGCCTCTGCCTTGGGCCGCTTCGAGCCAGGCCTTGGTGGAACACCCAAGCCAGAGCTAACCGAGCTTGACGTCAATCGCACGCTTCAAGCCCTTTGGGTCGTCGGTGCCAATGCGAAAGGCTTTGCCATCGTCATACAGCAACTCGACCGCGTCGAGACCGGAGAGATTCCACATCCAGCCGTGCGGCGAAAGTCGGATTCCCCATCCATACCACCACTTATTGCGCACAATCGTGGTGCTCACGATACGTTCATATGGAATCGTGCGACGCACCAGGCCGATGCCAAAACTGAGCTTAATTCCCTCGCGCTGCACCGACACAGTCAGCCAACTGAAGCAGGCCATCAGGATGACCAACATGACGCTGACGGACATCGCAGGAAGCATCTCGCCCATCGCCGCAAGAACTCCTGTGACGATGACGAGGATCACGAAAGCCATGACCAAGAATCCCTTTCCGTACTGCCGAGTTTCGTAGCTCATGATCCGAGTGGGCGTGGTTTGCTCTGGCCGAAACGTGCCAGGGCTCCAATCAGAGTAGCGAGCGGCAAGAAGCTCGTCATCGGCGCGGCGAGATAGGCCGCCGCGAGCAAGGCCAGGGCCACGCGGCCCATGCCTTTGAAACCGTGGAATCCAGCGAGGTAGCCGCCGACGATCAAGCCGACCAAGGGGCCGACGAAATAGCCGACAGGGCCCGGCGTGAGAAGGTCAAAAAAGTCGAGCACCAGGCCGGCGGCAACCGGGCCGAGCGCCGTGTGCAAACGCGCAAACCAACTGGGTTTGGCCTCGGGCGCGAGCTCGAGAAACACGATGGCGTGCCCATCCAAATCGAGTGCCGAAGCGGACAGACGGCCACCCAGTCCGATCGCAGGTTCGGCCAAGGGGCGCCCACCAAAATCGAGGGCCCGTGCAAGGAAGGCAGGCACGCCGATCACATCGAGTCGAACCTCGCCGCGCGGCGTGCCATTGGCAACGCGTGGATCGGGCAGCTCTTCGCCAAGCTGCTGTAAAGCGCTGATTTCCGTGCGCAAGCCAAGATTGGTGCCGTCGGGCAGATCGAAAACAGCACCGCCTGCCTCGGTCCAACGCGGCGCAAGCTGCAGCACTTCTTGGTAGAAGGCGACAGAGAGCGCGAGGCCGTCGACGTAGAGAACGATGCCGGAAGTCATGGTTTTGCGGGGGCGCGGCGTCGATTCGCCGCTGTCCTTCCTACGAGCCAAAGCCCCCCGATCGCAGCAAATCCGTAGCTGGTGTTATGCGCCCACCAGGCCGCGAGGAAGTTGTCGTGGCGGTCGGGGGCAATTCGGCTTGCCCAGCCGACTGGCATTTCTGCCCATCCCTGGCTGTGAGCGAGGAAACCCGCCGCACAAGCGAGAGCCGCAGCGCCCCCCATGACGAGCAGCAAGCGCGCGAGCGAGGGCCAAAGTTCGGCGGCCGTGCGCTTCGGCTTTGGTCCAAGCCGGGCAGCCGCTGCCAGGATCACGCCCAAAGGCAGTCCCACCCACCAGGTTGCAAGCACGCCCCAAGCTGCCGCGAGCAGAGTCGGGCTGGGATCATCGAGGATCCTTGGATGGAAGACTGTGAAGTATTCCAAGCAAACCCGAATCGTGACCTGATCGTGCAGCACGCCGTAAAGCACCGCGGCAGCGACGGACATCACGACAATCGCGAGAAATTGCATTAGCGCACGTACTCGTAAAACTCGACCAGCCATTCGTGCAGCTTTTGAACGCGCTCGAGCGATGCGGCGCACTGTTCGACCAGATCTTTGGAGTGGATCGCCTTGACCGGAAGCGGATCGAGAATGGCATAGAGGCCGTCGTGCTTCAGCAGTTCAGCGCGTGCGTGGTCTTTGTCGAAGCCGCGCGGTACTCGTTTGTAAGTCAGCCCCCCTACCCCGGTGACGCCGCGCGCAACCAAGTCGGCAACCGCGGCACCGAGCTCGTCCATCTTCGTACCGCGATCGACCCATTCACGCCACGCCGCAAGGATGGGTTTATCGAAGTGCCAGCAACCCGCGAAGATGCCGATTCCGTCCGGCGAAATGCGTACGAAGAACCCTGGGCCAACTTTGCGACCGAATGGCCCATGCCACATACGCAAAGCTAACCACGGTTTGTAGGGATCCTTGTTCTTCGAAAAGCGCACATCGCGGTAGATCCGCGTCAGCGAGCCACTGCCATTTGCGGCCGGGTCGAAGTCGAGATGCGGATAGGTCTGCTGCAAGCGCATGCCGAGCGCGTCGACAAAGGCCTGCATCGGTTCAAGCAGCTCGTTCTGATAAACCGATCGGTGTGCCTCGAACCAATCACGGTTGTTATTCGCTGCGAGCTCGCGCAAGAACTTAACCGAGCCTTTCGGCAGGCCGTGAAAAGGACGAATCAAACCCATCCTGATCATCGTAAACTCGGGCCATGCGTTTGCTGCTTGCAATCTCCGCCCTGCTCGGTTTGAGCTGGTTCGCCCTTGCTCAAGACCCCGAACCGCAGCCGGTGGCCCCGGTCACTGTGATTTTGGTTCGGCACGCCGAGACTGCGGGCGACACTTCGGGTGGCGGCAGCCGCGATCCAGAATTGTCGGAAGAAGGTGCCGCGCGCGCTGCTCGTTTGGCCAAGTTATTTGGCCATGCCGGTGTGACTCATGTCTTTACCAGCGAGTTCAAGCGCACCCAGCTGACCGCTGGCCCGTTAGCCAAACTCGCCGGCAAAGAAGTCGTGGTGGTTTCCGCTCGTGACACCAAGGCTCAACTAGAGCAACTGCGTGCGTTGTCGGCTGGCTCGGTGGCGGTGGTTTGTGGCCACTCGAACACCGTGCCGGGCATGGCGACCGAGCTTGGCGGCAAGCTAACGCGCCTGGAACAGCACCCGCAGTACGGCGGCATGTTGCCGCACAGTGATTACAGCCGCATTTATGTCGTCACGCTTCCGGGTGCCGAGGGCGCCGCACCGCACGCGATTGAACTGAGCTACTAGCGCGAAAGATCGTTCCCGTAGCTGGAATCGAGACGCAGACGAGCAGGCCAAGCCGCAAGCGCCGCGAAGCAAGACTACCGCTTGATCCTGTGGACTTGCGTGTCAGCCATCGTTCTGAGCGATCCGCGCGCGCTCCCGTTGCCCCTTCCCTGGGATGAGTCTTCCGCTTGCCCCACTGCAAAGAAACCAAACGGCGAGATCGCGGTAACACGTGCATTCCACCAGCAAGATGAAGTCGGGGACACCATCACCGTCTTGATCCGGGACAACTTTGGAATGCAGGTCATAGACTCTCCAGTCTTCGATTGGGTCCCGCGCAATGCTCGCAAGTGGAATCGTGGTTAAGTGCGCTTGCCCAGATGGGGGGCGCACCCTCAGCTTGAGCTTGGGGGTTTCCGTGGAAGCAAGTTTGACTCCCGGTTCAATCGTCGCGATTGCGACCCAGGCCTGCCCGTCGATTTGCTCGGCGGCGACATTTCTACTCAGTACGATTCGGCGCAACCCCGGGACATCCCAAAATGGGCGCAAACGTGCCGGCTGGGTTGCAAAGTCGATTGCCACGAGCTGCGCACCACTCGTGCGTTCGATCAAAAGAAGTGCGGCCAGAGGCTGATTTGGCTTCGATTGCAAGGCCAAGAATCGCAACGACTCCTCGCCCCTTTCAGAAAGGCCGAGCGAAGCGGCCTCGACTCGATGACTTGTTTCCGTCATCGTCGCGAGACGAAACTCGCGAAAGACGATATCGCTTGATTCCTCACTCGCCCCGATCGTCAAGAAGCGCCCTTGCTTTCGTAAGCCCGCGGAGCGAACGACAGACTCAAAGCGCTCGAGTTTCCTTTCAAAGACAATCACCTCGCTATCGACTTCCCGCAGCTCGATTCGGTTTCCCATGTGAAGGCCTCCGCGCGACAACAGGTAACTCTTGCCTTGCCACTCAAGCTCCTGGTGATCCGCCTTCCAGACCGATTCGACCTCGCCAACCACGACAGGAACATGGTCCGCTTCGGTACGTACGATCTCGCCGAAACCAATTTCGTTGAAACGAACATCAAAGCTCTGCGATTGGGTCGCAGTTTGGCTGCGAATGAAGTCCCCGCTGTCTGAGGCGATCCAATGCGCGAAGTCTGCCTGATATTTTGGACGCAACTTCATGGACCGAATACTGCGCTTAAGACTGAATCCGACCTTGTCCCGCCGTGTCATCAAAATCTCGGGGATGCCGTCGCCATTCTCGTCCGAACCCAAGGCAGCACGAAAGCTCGGAAACACACTCGAGACTTTCAAGCTGAATGCATCGAATTCGGGATGAGGCCGAACGCGAACTACCTGCTGATTGGACACCAACATCCAAATCACCAGGCTCAGGATGGCGAGTAACGAAACGGTGGCCCAGAGCAACGTGCGCCGTCTCGAAGGCGCTTTCGACTCTGAATCAATCATCGGGCTGTCTCTCGCTCATCACGTCCAAGCTACCCGGCACGAGAAAGCGCATCAGAGGGTGATTGCGAACAAGCTCGATTTCTGCATGATCGATTTCTCGAGGCAAGAAGGGAAGCCTGCCGCGCCCATTCATGCAGATTCAACTTGACGATCGACTCTCAGACCAAAGTTTTCGACGAACCATGGATGCTGATAGTGATCCAACCCTGGTTCGGGCGATTGCCACTCCGGTTCGAACATACGATGGATCCTCGCCAGAGTGGCATAGTCGCGTTGACTCACAATCGGGAATCCTTCGCGGATCAACAAGGACGCGCACACTCCCGAGCCGGGAATACGCCGTTGTTCGGAGCGCTTGCCATCAGAGATGATCGTGCTACCGCATGCCGCACTGACGTCGAGCATGATGCACAGATCGACTCGATGATCTTGGGCGACCGCAAGCATGGAGTGAGCCGCCTCAAGCATGCCTTCGGTCCAGTCTTCCCCCGCCTCGGTCAGCACGCGGGCCTTGCCGTTGAGCACATCGAAGCCATCGCCGTCGTAGATATCGCAAATCGCGCGCGGCGTGCCAAAGGAGAAGTCTTCCGGGCAGAAACCGAATCCTCGCACTTCCGGTCGCGCAAACAGGCTCTGGGTCGCGGGATAGGCGCCGTAATCAGATCCGTCGTAAGCAACCGCATGACCAAGCAGGCAAGCCGAAGACAGCACCCGCAATGGGTCTTCAGCGCACTTCCCAGCCCATTGCTGGAAGTGCTCGTCATTCGGCAAATGCGTAGGGCGCGCCGCAGAGAAAGACATGCCCTAGCCTAGCGCGATCTTCTTTCTTCGCGTGAAAAGCTCTTGCACGTCCCAGCCCAGGCTGAGCAAGGCGGGAACCAGGAACAGCGTGAAAATAGTCGAAACCAGCAAGCCCCCCACCACAACTGCGGCGAGACCCTGATAGAGCTCGGAGCCCGAACCTGAACCAAGCGCCAAGGGCAACATGCCGCAGACCGAGGTCGTCACTGACATCAGAATTGGGCGCAAACGAGTGCGTGCGGATTCGGCGAGAGCCTTGCGACGCTCGACGCCCGTATCGGCGATTTGGTTGGCCTGGTGAATGATCAGAATCGCGTTGTTGACCACGATGCCAGCAAGAATCACAAAGCCGAGCATCGACAACAGGTCATACGCAGAATTTGGGCTATTCGCGCTAGCCAATGTGATGCCAAACAGGCCACCGGAAAGCGCCAACGGCACCGTAACAAGGATGACAAAGGGGGACACCCAAGAACGGAACAGCGCGACGAGCAGCAAGTAGGTGATCAAGATCGCCAACCAGAACGAACTGACCAGCTGTTCCAAGGTGCGGCTGAACTTATCGGCCGATCCTCCCAATTCAATGCGGTAGTCCGAAGTCAGCGCTGCTGCAGCCGGGCCGACGACCTGTTCTTGCACTGAGGTCAGAACATCCTCGAGCACCGTCTCGGGCAACAGGTTGACGGACAACGTAATCGCACGCCGACGCTCCAAACGTTGCACCGATTGCGGCCCCGAAGTGCGCTCGACGCGCGCCAAAGCCCCCAAGGTGGTGCGCTCGCCAGTCGAAGTGATCAGGGGCAGAGAAGCAAGCTCCGCGTCGTCGCGCACCCGTTCCGGCGGCACGACGGCGAGTAGATCATAGTCACGGCTGCCGTCTGACCACTTGCCGACGCGCGAACCTGCGATCGCCGTTTCGACAACTTGGCCGACCTCCTGCACCGACATGCCCGCTTCGGCAGCAAGGTGAGGATCGACGTGCACCTGCAGTTCGGGGCGTCCTTCGATGTAATCGGAGGAGACGCCGCGTGGTTGCACGCCGGGCCACTCTCCGAGTTTCGCTTGCAGGTCGGCGGCGACCACAGCAAGTTGCTGCAAATCCGGTCCGGTGATTTCGACCGTGAAAGCTTTGCCCGCGTCGCGGAACAAGCTCGACTGAATCGGGATCATGAAGCGGAAGCCGGGAATGCCGAAGGTAATCGGCGTGAACTTGCGTTGGAAGGCCTGCAATCCCGGGCCGTCGGCATACTCATCTTTCAGAACCACGCCCCCGCCGTTGAAGGCACCAGCGAGCACCAAGAAGTAGCGATCGATCTCGGGCTGTTCGAGCAGCCACTGCTCGAGTGGCATCATCACTTCCTCAAGTGCCTCGGTGCGCATGCCCGGGATCGGCTGTCCAAGGTAGAGCGTCAGGTTGCGATTCCCCGAAGGTAGGTAGCCCGCGGGCGGCACGACCCGTAAAGAGGCAAGTGTTCCAGCGATGATCAAAACGATCAGGCCCAACTTGGCGAAGGTGCTCGCGCGGCCATGCCCGGTGAGACGGTCCGCAACGCCGCCATACCAGCGCGCGATCAGGCCAGGTTCGCGTGGGGCGCGTGCCCTCTCTCCCGAAGCCGATCCGGCTCGATAGAAAATCGCCGACAGAGTCGGAACCACGGTCAGTGCAACGACCAGCGACAGCGCAACCGCCGCAGAAATGGCGATGGCAAGGTCAGTAAAGAGCTGACCTGCCTCCTCGGTGATCCCAAGGATTGGCAAGAACACGGCGACCGTCGTCAAGGTCGCCGCAAGGACTCCGCCCCAAACTTCACGCCCGCCTTCGATCGCTGCCTCGCGCGCGTTCTTGCCCTTCTCAAAGTGGCGGAAGATGTTCTCGAGCACCACGATCGCGTTGTCGACCACCATGCCGGCGGCGAAGGCAAGGCCTGCCAAACTAATGACATTGATCGTGCGCCCGAGCGCTTGCATGACCAGGAAGACCGTGATCAGCGAAATCGGAATCGCCAAGCCGACGATCAGCACACTGCGCACACTGCGCAGGAACAGCAGCAGCACGATCATGGCCAAGAATGCACCGAGTAGCAGGTTTTGACGCACGAAATCAATCGCACGATTCAGGTACTCGGTGTCTCGGTGGACCGCCTTCAGCTGCAAGTCAATCGCGCGCGTGCGGAAGCTCTCATTGAGTTCCAGCATGACCGCGTCGACGCCTTCGATCATCTTGACTACGTTCGCGCCCGCCTCGCGGCCGACGCCAATCGCCACCGTCGGTGCGCCTGCGGTCCGCACGATCGTGCCACCCTCGCGGAAGGTGTCGACCACCTTGGCAACATCGCCGACGCGCACCGAGCCCTCGCCATCGCGGCGAATCACGATGTCTTCGATCTTGCTGAGCGAAGGGTCACGCCCTTCGGTGCGCACGGTCAGTTGGATCGACGGCGTTTCGACGGTGCCCCCGCGCAGGTCGACATACCCTCGCCGTAGAGCGCCCGTCAGTTCCGCGAAACTGACACCGCGGGCAGCCAGCCGATCCGGATCAATCTGCACCTGCACTTCGCGTTCGCTGCCGCCGACGATCATCAAATCGCTGACGCCATCGACTCGTTCAAGCTGCGGTTTGATGTCTTCTTCGACGAACTGGCGAACCTTCTCGGCTGGGTAGTGCGACTGGATCACCAGCCACATCGCCAACTCGCGCTCCATCGGATTCGACAGAGAAACCACCGGCTCTTCGGCCTCTTCCGGCAGCGGCGGCATCTGCGACAGCTTGTTGATCACATCGATCAAGGCCGTGTCTTTATTGATGCCCCAGGTGTATTCAAGCGTCACATTGCTGACGCCTTCGCTTGAAGAACTGGTCAACTTGCTGAGGCCTTCGGCACCCTGCACCAACTCTTCGATCTCGCGAGTGATTTGTTCTTCGACTTCAAGCGGCCCGGCACCGCGATACACCGTCGTGATGTTGATGATCGGTGAATCGACGGTCGGCTTCAGTTGAACCGGAATCTTTTGGAAGGCCAGCACACTGAACAGCAAGGCCAGAATGACCGCCACCGCAATGGTGTACGGACGCTCGACTGCGAAGCGGACCGGGTTCATTCGCCCTGCGGGATGCCCAAAGGTGCACCCGGGTAGATGTTTTGCACGCCGGTCACAACCACCTGCGCGCCCGCGGTCAGCGCACCTGGCTCAAACGGGGCCACGGCGGCATGGCTTGCGTTACGCGCCAAAACGCGCACTGGCACAAGCTTGGCGGTCGGGGCTGCGGGCGCTGGCCCAGCAGCTTCCGAGGCTTCCATCGGCTCCGGCGGAGCCACCGCGTAGACGACGAAGCCGCGCGGCGACTCAACCAAAGCATCGATCGGCACGACGGGATGGTCGCGAACTTCACGCAGTGTCAAGCGAGCCCGGACGAACAGCCCCGGAAGCAGGACTGCATTCGGATTCTCTGCGGCATTGCGATCGATCTCGTCGATGCGCACGATCGCGATGAAGGAGCGGCTGCCCGGATCGGCGGCCGGAACCAGCGCGTCGAGCTCGACCTCAAGGCTCCATTCCGGGCGCTCATCCAGACTGAGCACAACCGGCGAACCGACGCCCAATGAACCGACCAAGGGCGCCGGCACTTCCAAGCGCACCTCGCGATGATCCGGATCGACCAAGTCGAAGACCGGAGCGTTCGGGCCCGCTTGCGCACCCTCGTCGAGCAAGCGGCGAGCAATCACCCCGGAGAATGGTGCGCGCAACTTGCCTTCGTCCAACTGGGCTTGCAGGCGCGCTGCCTCCGACTGACGTTGCACCAAACGGCGCGCGGCAATCGCAGCATTCGACTGCAAGCGCTCGCGCTCGGATTCCGAGACGACATCTTCCCCGACCTCACGGGCGCGCTGTGCTTCACGCTCGGCAAACTTGGCCTCTTCAGCCGCGACTTCCGCCGCCGCGTGCGCCGACGCCAGGTCTTGTGCCAGCACGCGGTCGTCGAGCTCGGCGAGAACTTGCCCCTTCTCCACCAGGTCACCCATGCGCACCGAAACGCTCAGCACGGTGCCATTGCGATCAAATGCCAAGGTGCTGCGACGCGCGGAAACCACATCGCCCACCAATTCAGCGGTCTCGACGACCGCATCATCGCCAACGAGAGCAACCGTCACCGGAAAGCGGAAGCCACCCATGCCGCCTCCGCCCTGCTCTGCCGCTTCCGCGCCAGGTTCGGGCCAGAGCAAGACGGCAGCCAGCGCCGCCATTGCGAGCAAAAGGAAGAGCGCCGAAGTCAGAGAGGATCGATTCACAACAGGTCGGACGCGAACGTCCAAGCCGGTAGTTTACGCCCGCTTTCAGCCTTGGTAGACCGCGCATGCCAACGGTGACTTGGCGCGGGTCAACGGCCTAGGAACCGAGGTAAGAAGCCAACCACCATTGCACGCCCCAGGGGTCGGTGAAGCCACAGCTGCGCTCGCCGTAAGGCATCTCAGTCGGCGGCATCAGCGAAGTTGCGCCGGCAGCAATTGCGGCTTCGTAGCGCGCATCCAACTCGTCAACATAGATGTGCAGCATGCCCGTGCAGATTGGCATCCCTTCACGCACATCGGAGATTTCGATGATGCTGTCATCGAGGCGCAGGACCGAGTGCATGACCGAACCGTCTTCATTGTCTTCCCGTTCGATCAGCTGCATGCCAGCGACATTCTGGCAAAAGGCGATGCACGCGGCAGCGTCCGCGACCACGAGGTAGGGAATGATCGCGTTGTAATCGGGGCGGCGGTGACTCATGCGGCCAGCTTAACTTCCGAGGTTGCGCCCGGCGGCTGCGGCAGGGCGCAGCTTCCAATGCCAAACTTCGACGCCTTCGTCGGGATCAACGCGCACTTCGGTTTGTTCGAAGCCGATGCTGCGCAGAATGCGCACCGACGCATTCTCTTCCATCAAAGTCTCGGCAGTGATCGTTAGGGTTGGGTCGACCCGCCAAGCTCGTGCGATGAGCAAACGCGCAGTTTGCCCCGCGTATCCGCGGCCTTCGTACTCAGGCGCAGTGAAATAGGCGATCTCGACCTCTCCATCTTTCGGTGGCGCCTTGTAGCCCCCGCCGCCGACCGCCTGCTCGCCAAGCGCCAAGGCGAAACACGGCCAGTCCGGTTCGGCATCTCCCTTTGGATAGTTCGCGACCGTCGGCTGAATCACCGTTCTGCCGAACTCGGTCAGCTGCAAGGGCTCGGCCAATTCTCCTGAACGCAGGATCGGAACCAGACGCAAGCCGCCTTTTTCCAAAATGCCAAGGCGATTGGGCATGATCCGATCGTATCAGGTCGTACACAAACACTAGGCTTGGGGAGATGTCGCGCCCCCCTCTCGCTTCCCTGGGCTGGTTCTTCGCTATCGCGAGCCTGCTGCTCGCTCCGCTGGCTGCCGCGTCGGCGCCTCAGGACGACGATGTCGTTCTGACGATTGAGCGGATCTACGCCTCAGGCGACTTCCGTGCGCAGGGCTTCGGTCCGGTGCGTTGGCTTGCCGATGGCGGCTACACCGCGCTCGAACGCGATGCCAATGGCCAGAATTTGATCGCGCGCTACGAGCCGGATAGTGGCGAGCGCTCCGTCCTGGTCTCGCCGGCAGACCTCACGCCCGAAGGTGAAACGCGCGCGCTGCCGATCGCAGACTATCAATGGTCGGAGGATGGCTTGCAGCTCTTGATCTTCACCAATACACAGCGCGTCTGGCGCTACAACACGCGCGGTGACTATTGGGTGGTCAAGCCTGGCCAGGGCTGGATGCGCAAGATGGGTGGCGACTTGGAAGCGACTTGGTTTCAGTTCGCAAAGTTTTCTCCCAATGGCATGGCGATTGCTTTTGTGCATCAGAGCAATCTCTATTACCAAGGGGTCGATCACGGTCAGCCACGTGCACTAACCAACGATGGATCGGCCACGCTGATCAACGGCACCTTTGATTGGGTCTACGAAGAAGAGTGGGGCCTCCGCGACGGTTTCCGATGGAGTCCCGATGGCTCCAAGATCGCGTTCTGGCAAATCGATGACGACGGTGTCGAACAATTCCCCCTCGTCGATCTGACCTCGGGGCTGTACCCGAACATGAAGTGGATTCACTATCCGAAGGCCGGCACCACGAACCCGAAATGCCGCGTCGGCGTGATCGACTTGATCATTCAACCGGATAGCTCTCCGAGCAGTCCCGCGGGCACCATTCGAGGCAACCGCCCGACGCGCTGGATGGACTTGCCGGGTGATCTGCGCAATGACTACGTCGCGCGCATGGAATGGACTCCGGACAATATGCTGCTGATTCAGCGCGTGAATCGGCGTCAGGACACGATCAACGTCCTGGAAGTCAACGCCGATTCCGGTGCAGTCCGTTCGGTCTTCCGCGACAAGGACTCTGCCTGGGCCGATGTTTGCGACGACGTGGTCTGGCTCGATCCAGATGGACGCGTGTTCACTTGGGTGAGCGAGAGCGGCGGCTGGCGCCAGGTCTGGGTGATCGACCGCGACGGCTCCGAGCCCTTCTGCTTGACGCCGCAGGAGCAAGACGTGATCTCGGTACTCAAGGTCGACACTGCAAACGATGCGCTGTGGTTCTTGGCCTCGCCCGAGAACGCGACGCAGCGTTATCTCTATCGTCAAGATCTCTCCGGCGGCGATCCGCAACGGGTTACGCCCGAAGATCAAGCCGGCACGCACGCCTACCAAATTTCCGAAGACGGCCAGTTCGCGATTCATCGCTGGTCTTCGAAGTCACAAGTCCCGCAGGTCGAGCTGGTTCGTTTGCCGAGCCATACCCCGGTCGCGAGTTTCCCGGCGGTTCGCAATGAAAGTCTTGCCCAGAGCATCGCGGCGCTGCCTCCAGTGAAAGAAGAGTTTTTCGATGTCACCCTTGCAGATGGCACGGTGCTCGATGGATGGATAATGTACCCACCGGACTTCGACCCAGAAGAGAAGAAGTGGCCGATGATCATGCACGTCTACGGCGAACCCGCGGGCACGACCGTCAACGATAGCTGGGGCTCAGCAAGCCAGCTCTGGCACCGCTTGCTCGCGCAGGAAGGCTACGTCGTGGCGAGTCTGGACAACCGCGGTACGCCGGCCCCGAAAGGGCGTGCATGGCGCAAGAGTGTTTATGGTTCCGTGGGCGTGCTCGCTTCCGAAGATCAGGCTGCTGCAACGCGTCGGATGCTGCGCAAGTACCGCTGGATCGATGCCGAGCGCATCGGCATTTGGGGCTGGTCAGGAGGCGGTTCGATGACGTTGAACGCCTTGTTCCGCTACCCCAGCGTGTATGCCGCCGGGATCTCCGTCGCCTTCGTCGCCGATCAACGCTACTACGACACGATCTACCAAGAGCGGTACATGAATACGCCGCAGGAGAATCCCGAAGGCTATCAAGCTGCCTCGCCGATTCATCACGCCGCTGGTTTGGAAGACCCGGTGCTGTTGATCTATGGGACCGGCGACGACAATTGCCACTACCAGAACATGGAAGCTCTCGTGAACAAGCTGGTCGAGAACGGCAAACAGTTTGACCAGCTCAGCTACCCCAACCGCAGCCATGGCATTTACGAGGGTCGCGGCACGAGCTTGCACTTACGCCATTCCATGCTGCGTTGGTGGAAGGCGAATTTGAAGCCGGGCGCTCTCGAGCGGGAAGAGCCCGGGCGGCCGAGCCGCAACCGGAACAACCGTTAACGCGGAGACCCTTCGCCAAGCCGTGCGGCCGCCTCTTGCAGCCGCATGGTCAAAGGGTCCTCGGGTGCGGCAAACCAATCTTCGGTTTCTTCGGCGCCCATGAATCGCGTCCATGTGGCCTCGCGCAGCACACGGTCGCCGCGCCGCCAAGCGAGATCGACGATGGTCGACGAAGTACTGAGGCGATCGCCATCGGCATTGCGATGACTTGCGACCAGATCTTCCCAAGCCACCAAGTCCTCGGGTTTGATCCACATCATGCCCAAGGAACGCAGGCTATCGCCGCCCTTCTCTGGCACCCAAGTTTCAAATGTCCAGCCTTCATCGGTGCGCGCGACTTCGACTCGTTGGGTGACCCCGTTGACGAAGCAACCCTGATGGCGATAATCGACGCGCACCGTTTCGCCAACTGCGAGGTCCGCGAGCGAGCGAGTCTGCCACGCATTGGGCGACTGGCAAGCCGCGAGCACCACTCCGCACAAGAGTGCGAACTGCATCGGTGCACGCAGCCAAGCGATCATGCGTCCTGAGGGTCGAGAATCTTGATCTCGACTTTGCGGAATTCAAGCGGATGCGATTCCGATTGCAGCGAAATCGTGCCGCCGTGCAGGATCAAGTCTCCGCTTTCAGGGACTAGGCGCTCGGCATCGGAATCGCGCGTGTCCAGCTGCGGCTCGAAGTACTCATGCACCTGGGTGTCCCCGAGGTAGTGGCGAATGACTTCGCCGCCGCGCACTTCGACGGTCACGGTGTACCAATCGTCGCCATGGCAAGTCTCGCTATTCGAGTTGATGCAATGGCGCGTGTCGAGCTTTCCGTTGAGCACCACATTCGTGCCGGGTGTGCACAAATTGGCATTGGTGCGCGTGTTCGAGCCATCGCCGCCGAGCAGTTGCATCTCGATGGAGACAGGGAACTCCTGCGTGACGCCCATGGTTTCGGGGCGTTGGCCATGCAGCATCAGGCCGCTGTTGCGCCAGGCCCAGCCCGGCCCGCCTTGCACCTGCTCGCCAAAGAAGCGATATTCCACGCGGAGTAAGTAGTGCGAGAACTCCTCTTTGTAGAAAAGGTGGCCGAAGCGTCCGTCGTAGTTGCCCGCGTAGTTCTCGTAGCCCACACGCAGCATGCCGTTCTCGACCCGAAAGGTGTCGTTCGGGTCCACGCCGACCTCTTGTCCGCGAATCTTGACGGTCCAGTCGTCGAGGCTCTCGCCATCGAAAAGTTGAATCCACTCATCCCCGCCCGCGCCAGGAGCGTGGCAGGAAGAAACGAAGGGTAGGACTAAGGCGAGGGAGAACCAGCGCGAGGGAAGACGCATCGCTGCCAGCTTAGCGTTCTTCCGCCTCAACGACTTGCCAAGCATGGTCAAACCAACCGGCTGAGATGACGGCCTTGTCGCCGTGCTGCAGGACATCCAATCCGACGACGGCGTAGTCGGGGTAGCCCACCCCGCTGATGAATGGCGCGAAAGTGTCGCCCAAACGAGCGGCCTGGGTCGAAGTCGCGGCGAAGGCTGCGATCATGCGATTGCCACTGGGCAAGACGAAGACTCCGGCGTAATCGCCGGACCAACTTTGGCTGCCCACCCGCACCGTGCCATCCCGGAACTCAATCGACGGGCTTTCCCCCAACAACGCAAAGGCGCGGTTGTCATCGGCGTTTCCGTAAAGGATGAGATTGCGCACCCCGAAGGCTGCCTCGCGATCGGCCTCGGACATTTCAAGAATCTGTTGATCGGTGCGAATCGGCGCATTGCCATTGCCACGATAGGTCCACACCGCAGCATCATGGCGAGCGCGCGCGAGCAAAGCAGCATCGCGCGCGTCATCACCTTGGGTTCCGACGACAAAGACGAAACCACGCCGGAAGGCCTGCTTGAACGGCCCCGCGCGTCCACGCTCGGGATCCTTCTCGTTTATGGGATAGACCGGACTCGCCAGCTCCCAGCCAAGCTCGCCGCGCACATAACTCCCTCCTGCTGGGAGCAGTTCGCCGTCGATGACCACGTGTTCGGCGCGGCGCTGCAGCTCGACGCGGCGTACATTCGTCGTCGTCAGCTGGATCTGCTCCGCTGTCCAGCTCGCGCTCAATCGCGAAGCTTCACCGTACTGCATGGGTTGCCGCACGCGCAGCCAATGGTGCTCCCAATCGACGCTGGAATCGACGGTCATGAACTCAAGTCTCGCCGGCTCTGTCTGCAGTTCATGCGCTCGAAAGTGATCAAACAGCGGCGGCCAATCCACGCACCGCCCCCCCCACCAGTGGCCCGCGCCGCCCTGCATATGCAACCGTACGGTTGCATTTTCTTCAGTCAAAGCCTCGAGCATGGTCAAAGCCTGACCGGGAGGCACATTGTTGTCCCGGCTGCCGTGGATGATGTACGGCGGGACCTGCTTCAAGTTCTCGGTCAGCTCAAGGGTCAGGCTCGCGGCGTCGGCGCGTAGCCAGCGTGCATCTTGAACAGGACGACCACCATAGGTGTCGAAAGTTGCCCAGCCTGCGCTCGGACCCGAGGCGGCGAATCGATCCGGATCATTGGCCGCCAGATGCCAGGTGCCATGACCTCCCATCGAATGCCCGGTCACGTAAACGAAGCGCGGATCCACTCCACTGATCGCCAAACCTTGCTCTAACACGTCATAGGCATCGCGACGCCCCCAGTCCTGCCAATCAAAGCCAAACGTGCGTCGGTTGGTTGGAGCGACGATCCAGAAGTCATCCTTCTGCTGGTAGCTACCGGCTTGGCCCAGACAGCCCACACCGGCACCGTGGAGCGAAAGCGCAAAGCGCATCGGCCCCGGCGGGTCGGCGCCCGGGGTAGGCGGAAGCACGGCATATTCCTGGACCGAAGCGTCGACGGCAGAGAGATAAGTGCGGCGATGAAGTTGACCGGCGTCGCGCACGCGTAGCTTCAACTCTGTCGCAGTACCTGTGCTGGTCTCGCGAATCGTCAGACTGACTTCCGTCAGGCCTTCAGGGATGTCGCCGGCAAGCAGCGATAGTTGCACGCGCTCCATGCTCATCGGCCCGATTTGACTCGCGCCCTGCGGCAACACATTCTCGGCATCTAGCTGCACAAAATCAGGGCCCTCGAATTCGTAGCGCAAACCCGCCATAGGCTGCGTGCTTGCGTTCATGACCAAGAGGCCGATCGGACCGGTCCAAGGTACTCCGCGCACCAGATCCGGAAGCATGCGATCGCGCACGCCAAAGCGCAGCCCTGGCTCGACCGGGCTCAACCGCAACTCGAAACCACCGCGCGCGCCCGTTACGAACAGATCATTGCTGCCGGCACGCAGCGCGATGGGATAGCCCTCGAAGTTGTAGCGATAGACGTCGCCCGCCGTGGCTTCGCCATTGACATAGAGCGTGGTCGCCCCGCGCAACTCGGCGAGGTAGATGCCCGCTTGCTCGACTTCGAGCCGCGTGTAGGCATAGGCGCCTCGCCCCTGCATGGGCACGCGGCCCTCCACCTGAAGATCTTTCCAACTCGCGGCGCCTAGCACGCCAGTCACTGCCTGCCCAGCCTGCGGGATCGCGCCTGGATCGAGCAGATAGCGAGCAAAGACGGCATCTTCGCGAAAAGGCCGGCGCCCGCGTTCATCGACTCCGTCGATGACCAGCCAGTCACTCGGCTGGAGAACGGCGGATTCTTGCGCTTCGGGTGGCGCGGTTTGCAGTGCGAGGGCGAGCAGCAGCGTCAACATGCGCCTAGCTTAAAGAAGTTGAATCTCGCCACGCAGGAAGCTGACGGCTTGGCCGCTCAAATGGACCCGGTCACCCGCCAAACGACACCCGACTTCCCCCCCACGTTGCGAGATCTGCCGCGCGCGCAACTCGTGCTTGTCCAGGCGCTCTGCCCAATAGGGAGTGAGTTGACAATGCGCAGAGCCAGTCACCGGATCTTCCGGGATGCCGTACGCGGGGAAGAAACAACGGCTGATGAAATCATGTTGCTTACCGGGGGCTGTGGCGAGCACGCCGCGCAGCCCAAGCTCGGCAAGCGCATCCATGCGGGGGCGCAGCGCCGCGACCTCTGCTTCGGTCTCGTACACCGCGACCCAGTCTTCGCTCACGAGCACCGTCTGCGGAGCCCCGCCGAGCGCGGCCACGACAGCATCGACCTCTGCGCATTCCCCATCTTGCGGAGCGCGTGGCGCTTGCGAAGGAAAATCCATCGCATAACCATGCTCGGCCTGGCGCACCCGCAACTCTCCGCTGCGCGTCGTGAAGACGAGGTCGCCCGAGCCCGCGCCCAGTTCCGTAAACAGAACATGGGCGGTTGCCAGGGTGGCATGTCCGCAAAGGTCGACTTCTCCGCCTGGAGTAAACCAACGCAAGCCATAGTTGTCGCCCTCAGCAACAAAATAGGCTGTCTCGCTGAGGTTGTTCTCGATCGCGATCGACAACATGGTCGCATCGGGCAACCAGGCGTCGAGCGGGATCACCGCGGCGGGATTCCCGGCGAAAACTCGATCGGCAAAGGCATCGACTTGAAAGAGACGCAACTTCATTCTGTTCACGGCTTTCGCCGAACTAAGGATCTTAGCCGTAACGCGGTACGACACGAACTCTCAGTCAGCGGACTTAAGCTCTTCTTCAGGTTCTTCGATCTGACTCTCCGCAACAACTCAGGAACCGCTGCGTCGCGCTTGGGTTCATGCGTTCATGTTGTTCACTGCCGCTCTTGCGCTTGCCTTGCAAGCACCTGCCGCCGAGGCGCCCAAGCAACGCATTGCTTGGTACACCAGCCTGGACCAGGCAGTGGCCGATGCCGAGCGTCTCAACCGCCCGATCTTGTTGCAGTCGGCGGCTCCGCAGTGCGGCGGCGTGCCGGGCATGTGGTGACCGGGGTACCGCAAGCAGGAGGAGAGTTTCTTCTTCGACCCCCAAGTGATTGCCGCAAGCCGCGAGTGGATCTGCGTTCGACCAGCCACCTATGAAAGCGCCGAGGAAGCCAAGCTGCTCAGCAAATGGTTTTCTGGTCGTGATGGCGACCTGGAAAACACGACCTTTGTATTGCTCGACCCAAGTGGAAACAAGGCCATCTCACGCGCCGGACGCGGCCCGGAAATGGCCTTTTCGAATGCAGGCGCATTCACCGCTGCATTAAAGAAAGGCAGCGCTGCCTACGAGGCGAAGAAGGCTGAGCGGGTACTCCCTACCGTGCTTGATTTCCGACTTGGTCTCAACGTTGCTGCAAGCGACGGGCTTGCGCTGGTTGCCATCGTGGAAGCGGACCAGAATGCGCGTACGCGAATCAGCAAAGCGGTCGCCAAGGCTGCCTGGTCGGAAGAACTCCACGGCCTTGCCCATTACGTCATGCTGGACGAAGCAAGCGTGCTGGAGAAGCTCGAAGGATTTGAGGCAGAAAAGAAGATCTACGTGCTGCAGCCCGACACGTTTGGTCGCACCGGCAAGATCGTCAGCGCCTTCGCCGCAAGCGAGAAGAAGCTGGCGACCAAGCTCGGCGCAGCGTTTGGCCTCGCGCAGATCAAGAAGGCCAGCCATCGACAGCATGTACGCGAAGGCAAGCGCGCTGGGATTTCTTGGAAGAGCAAGATCCCGGTGAGCGATGGCGCCGCAGCGCGCGCAGGTCGTAAACTCTAGGGCTTGGCGCGCAAGCGTGGGTCGCTCAAGTCGAGCCGATACATAACTTGGTTGTAGTCGTAGTACGGCGTGCCGACTTGGGTGCCCGAGAATGAACGCGTATAGGTTCCCTCGAAGTAAATGATCTTGCCACCTTGTTCCGAGAAGAACGGCCGGTGGGCAACGTTGTACAGCGAATAGTCGTCGTGCGTCACGATCTTGCGCGCGTGCACCCAAGGGCCCTCGGGTGTCGCCGCTTGGGCGATGAAGGTTTCGCCTAGCAAGGAGGTGCTGCCGCCGGTTTCGTCGAAGATCATCAAGTAGCTCTGCGTGAAGTCATTCCAAGCGACGCAGCCAAAGTGTTCCTTGATCTGCTTGCCAGTATCGACATCGAAAACGCGGAAAGGTGAATCTGCGCGCCCGAACTTACCTTGATTGACCAGCGAGCGCTGTTGCTCAGGCGTGAGCGGCGGCGTGTCCGGCTTCCAGGCCCAGACCAGGTTCCCCTGCGCATCCGTTTCGAGCTGGGTATTCGCGCCGTCGTAGCGCGTGCCTGCCAGCAAGGGTGTGTAGCCCTGGTATTGCGCGGGGTCCAAGGCGGCGGCAAGCGTCGCCGGCACACGAAGATTGGGATAAGGCTTCGTGAAGTACAGGTAGTTCACCCCATTCTCCGAGCGCTCGAAGGGCTGCCAGCCCTGCGGGTGCATGACCTCATCCAGCGGCAGGTTCGCTGCCTTTTCGAAGGTCTGCGTCGCATCGTTCCAGATCAAGATCCCTTGCTCGTGCACCGCGCCCAATCCTTGTCGGCGCTCGAAGTGGGCGATCATGCGCTCGTTGCCTTGCGCATCGCGCACACTGGCCACAGCTTCAATCCACACCACGCCGCTTCCGGGAATCGGCGCCATCTGCCGCGCGAATCCGTTGCCATCGACGAAGTAGTTCAGGTCGACGCCGACGCTCGGCGCAAGGCCACCATTGCTCGGTAGCTCGGAGGTCGCCCCGGCCGTTTTGAAGTTGCCAAGCGGATAGGCCAACTGATTCGTGTCGCCCCAGAACCAGTACACCTTGCCTTGGTAGACATGCGCGTGCGCGCTGTCCTGCCCCGCGACCAGCCCATTCACATCTGGGTTCGCGAGCGGCACATTCTCATTCAACAATCGACTCTCTCGGTAGATGCCGACTCCCGTCATGCGGTAGATGCGCTGCGCAAGATTGATCCGATCGACAAAGATCTTGGCCTGACCGCCGGAAGTCGGTGTCAAGCGCACGCCGCGAAAACCGAATCCGTCCGCGGTGTGTTCATAGCCGTGGCCTTTGACGTGAAACCAGTGCTCCTTGTCCATCAAGCCGGGCTCGAAAAAGGCAACCACACCAGCGCTATCGGTGACAAACTTCGCGTTGTAGGTGGTCGTCAGCTCGATCAGCGGCACGCCGCGGCCAGTTGCTCGGTCGACAACCTGGATCCGAAAGAAGGGCGTGACCGAAACGGTCGATTCTGGCTGCCCGGTAGACAACCACGGGCAAACGAGCAAGGCAACTGGAAGGAAGGCGTGCAACATGACAAGCAGCTCCAGTCTATGCACAATCCGCGATCGTAGAATGCGCGCATGGAGCGCAAGCGCCGCAAGGAGCGAGAAATGGTCGCGTCGTGGATCCCGTTTGGATTGGGTCTCACCAAGCCGAAGCACTTCCGCGAAATGACCAAGATCGCTTGGGAGAATCGCGACAACCTGCGCTATGCCTGGAAGGTCCTAACGCAGGGCGTCTGTGATGGCTGCGCGCTCGGCACGACCGGACTGAAAGATTGGACGGTCGAGGGCACGCACCTTTGCATGGTGCGTCTTGAGCTGCTGCGCTTGAACACCATGGGCGCGCTCGACCCGTCCTTGCTTGGCGATGTCGCGGCGCTGCGGCAAAAGTCGTCCAAAGAGTTGCGCGATCTGGGGCGTATCCCCTACCCGATGCGTCGCCAGGCTGGCGAGGCTGGATTCCAGCGAGTCAGCTGGGAAGAAATGTGGGCAGAGATAGGCGAGAAGTGGCGCGGCTACGAAGCCGATCGCACCGCGATGTTCGTCACGAGTCGAGGCCTGACCAATGAGAACTACTACGTCGCCGGCAAGGTCATGCGCTATTTGGGCTCGCCGCATGTCGACAACAGCGCGCGGCTGTGCCATTCGCCGAGTACTGCGGGCTTGAAGGCAACGGTCGGCGTCGCCGCAACTACCTGTTCGTATACCGATTGGTTTCAATCGGATCTGATCGTTTTCCTTGGATCGAACCCGGCCAATGACCAGCCCGTGTCGACCAAGTATCTGATGGAAGCGCGCAAGCGTGGCGCGCGCGTGATCACGGTCAATGCGTACCGCGAACCGGGCATGAAGCGCTATTGGATCCCGTCTTCGGCGACCTCGGCCTTGTTTGGTACGACGATTTCGGATCGCGATTACATGGTCAAGATCGGCGGAGACCTTGCCTTCTTGAATGCGGCAGCGAAGTTGCTGGTCGAACGCGGCGCAGTGCACACCGACTTCCTTGAGGCCGCGGTCGAGGGCTACGAAGAGTTCGCGGCCGAGTTAAGGCAGCAGTCCATCGAGGAACTCTGCGCGCTCGCCGGAGTCGACCGCAGCGAAGTCGAGGCCTTTGCCGACGAGATCGCCGGTGCCGAAAAAGGCGTCTTGGTTTGGTCGATGGGCATTACGCAGCACCCGCACGGCGCCGAGACGGTCAAAGCGATCGCCAATCTTGGCTTGCTCAAGGAATGGGTCGGACGGGACGGTTGTGGTTTGATGCCCATCCGCGGTCACAGCGGCGTGCAAGGCGGCGCAGAGATGGGCGCCTACTCGACCGCATTTCCGGGCGGCATCGAGGTCAACGAGGACAACGCGCGACGTTTCGAAGAACTGTGGGGCTTTCCGATCCCGCACGCGCCGGGCATGACCACGGTGGATTACCTCGAAGCATCCATCCGCGGCGAACTCGATGCGCTGTATTGCATCGGTGGCAACTTCTTAGAGACGATGCCCGAGCCCGATCGCATCGCGAGTGGCCTCGCGAAGATCCCGCTGCGCATTCACAGCGACATCGTGATCACCAATCAGATGCTGGTGGATCCAGCCGAGACGGTGTTCCTTTTGCCGGCCCGCACGCGTTACGAACAAGAAGGCGGCGGCAGTGAAACCAGCACCGAGCGGCGCGTCATTTATTCGCCGACGATCCCGGGCCATCAGGTCGGTGAAGCCGAGACGGAATGGCGCATGATGCTTGCCCTCGCTAAGGCAGTGCGCCCGGATGATCCAGCGTGCCCTGACTTCGTGGATGGAGACGCGATCCGCGCCGAAATCGCCCAAGTCGTGCCTTCCTACGCTGGAATCGAGAAGCTGCACGCCAAGGGGGATCAGTTTCAATGGGGTGGCCCGCACTTGTGCGCCGATCGCAACTTCCCCACCGTCGACGGGAAGGCGCACCTCGTGCCGGTCCGGCCCCCCTTCCTCGGCGAGACTCCGCCCGATCGCGCCACCAACCGATTCACGGTGGCAACCCGGCGCGGCAAGCAGTTCAATTCGATGGTGCAACGCGCCCGCGACCCTTTGACCGGCGCGATGCGGGATCACGTCTTCATGCATGCCGACGATGCAGCCGCACTTGGCTTACAGGCCGACGATCGCATCGCACTCGAGAATGAAACCGGCCGCATGGACGGCCGTGTCTTTATCGCCGAAGTCTCGCGTGGCACCCTGCAAGCGCATTGGCCCGAGATCAATGTGGTCATTCCGCATGGCAGTGTTGATGCCGGTGGCGGCGTGCCGAACTACAACGCCATCGTCACCGTCAGCAAGATCGGCGAGCGGAAGAAGATGAAGGTCTAGCGCGGCCAGTTGCAGGCTTGACGGACTCTCGTTTGCGCGAGAGAGTAGTCACGGCTCGACCTTGCAAAATGCTCCGCACACTCGCTCCCCTTTTCTTCGGCTTGCTGCTTTGCCAAGCGGCAAACGCTCAAACGGCAACCGCCCGTTATCACCTTGAAGATCTTTGGCTGCTGCCCGATGTCAGTCACCCGGGTGGTCAACCCCGGCAAATGACCGGCGAGTTTGAATGGATCTATACCGTGGGCGACTTTGAGAATGGCGTCGGCCAGTTCAATTGGGTGGACATTCCGTGGTTTGGCTCCGACATGAACAAGATGATCATTACGATCGACATGGGTTCGATCGAGTTCAGCTTGAATGGCAACTACCACGGCTTGGGCCTCGAGGTGTCGATCCACTTGGTCGAGGACCTTGCGCCCCATCAAGAAGCGGCCGTCGACCTGGTCCGCAGTAAGTTCCAAATCGAGAATGGCACGACAACCGAAGGTCACATGGCCAGCGGAAGTTGCGCACCCGACCCGCAGTTGGCGCTTTCCATCAGCGGCCCATGCACCCAGCCGGTCTTCTACATCACGGGCAATACCAGCAACCGCAACCTTGCTCTTCTCTGGGCCTTCGGCACGGGCTCGCAGATCATCCCCGGTGGCTACCCTTGCGCGGGGACCATGCTTGGCTTGAACTCCACCGTCAAGATTGGCGCCACGCTTACCGCGGATGCCGCGGGCCAGGTCAGCTTTACAACTCGCGTGCCCGCAGGCGCTTGCGGACGCATTTGGCTGCAAGCACTCGACCTTTCGACCTGCGGCCTGAGCCCCGTGGTTCAACTGATGTAGGTAGAAAGAGTACTTTTCTTCCGCAGCTCACCAGAAGCTCCTTCGCTGACACGGAGGAGCTTTTCTCCTAGCTGGGCCAGCGGTTGCGATCTTTTCTCGCACAGCAAGCGTCGAGACCCGCTCTCTTCATGAAACGCCATGCTGACCATGATTCCCCTATCTGCGGTGCTGCTCCTTCCGTCCCCAATGGAGCAGCAACTGTCACCGCGAACCGCTGAGCTTGAGTTGCTTCCCACAACAAGTCCGCAGTACGCCGGCGTCTATCACCCGAGCTATGGTTTCCGGCCTGCCCAGAAAGCAGAGCGATCCGGCCCCGTCTTGATCTACAACAACATGGACCTGACGGGCTACTACTCCGTGCCAGGCGTTGACCAAGAATGGATCGATGAGGGGCAATTCCTCTCACGGAATGCTGACCTGTCAGAACAAGTCAACGGGACATCCTTCATCTACTGCTCTGCGGAAGTCGCGCCGAATGGACTCAGCGCAGTCTTCCGTCTTTACGACGAGACGATCGTCTGCTTCGGCCCGCCTCGATGGCCGACTGCGGATTGCAGCTACTCAATCGAGGGTTTACCCGGTGGGCAAAACGGGAACATTGCCTGTTGGCAAATCGACCTCGATCTATCTGGATTCGAATGCGACCTCACCACCGACCCAAATGGCAATCGACGGTTTGGATTTAGCAGTACCTGGGAGAACCCGAATACTGGCCCTTGGATTGCCGAAGGCGGCTTGGGAAACCACAACTCAATGGTTTGGTTTGATACGACTCTACCCGATCGACAATCCGCATTCCGTGGTTGCTGGTGGTTTGGAGGCGGGCCGCACATTGGATTCGCTTGCGCAATGACCGGACCACCTGCCGAGACACGCGCGATCAATGCGAGCCGTCCGGGAATTGCTGACTCACTCTTATTGACCGTCAACGCCGAAGTGCAGAACGGCAACATCGTGGAGTTTGAAGTTCGCGATCGAGAAACCAACACGCTGCTTCCCGCGAAGATGTGGGTCTCGAGCAATCAATACGACCATCACTTGTTGTCTGGGCCGCTCGGCCTCGACGCACACTTGCTCGCCGGCTATGTAGACCGTATCCCCAGCAATGGAACGCGATCGAGCACGAATGGCATCTTCACCACCACGCTTGCAGGAATTCCGAGCGGTGTCTACTTCACGCAAGCAGCGACAGTCGACGCACGTGGGCAGCCAACCGCACTTTCCAACGCACTGCGCCATACGGTGTTCTAGGAAACCCGGTCGCCGAGTACGGCCGCGCATCTCTGCCTTAGAATCGCAGCTATGGCGTCAGGAAATCTTCTCCCCCCGTGGATGCAGGCCACCGTGGCCTGCGGGCTGATCGGCGCCGGCAGCTACTTTGGGGTTGGCTGGCTGCTCGGATCGGGCGCCATTGGGAATGGACTGGAACAGGAACCGGTCGAGCTCGAGGCATCGATCCTGGAGGAGCCCAACGACTATGTCGCTGACATTCGAGCGGCCGCTCAATATGCGCGCGAGCGCTGGTCCTACGCCGAACACCGCCGTGAGCTCGATGGCGTTGACCTCGACGCCAATGAAGACAAGGCACTCGCCATGCTGGGCGACGAACCAACGGTCGAAAGCTTCCGTCAGGCGATCACCTTCTTTGTTGCCGGTCTGCACGATGGTCATTCCGGGGTGACGTACGCTACGACGGGTGCGTCCGCCCTGCCGGGACGCTATCGTTGGCCGTTCACCCTGACCGAAGTGGCCGAAGGCATTTTGATCCTCGGGGTCGCGGATGGCCTGGAAGACCTTGAGCGTGGCGATCTTCTTTTGGCCGTCGACGATCGCGCGATTGAAGAGTGGATCGCTGAAGCCGAGCACCGCGCCTTCGCATCGACGGATTCTTCGCGCCGGCGCCGCGCGATCGATGAGATGGCACGCTGGGATGATGCCGAGTCTCATCGCTTCCGCGTTCAGAAGAACGACGGAACCGTCACCACCGTCGCGCTGCCGCTGATTCGGTCCTTTGAGAAGATCCCCGAGCCCAGCCTGCTCGAATCGGAGCGCACCCACCGCATGCTGGAAGGCGAAATTGGATATTTCCGCCCAGGAAACTTCTCTCCCCCACGCAATAGCGGCTGGCCAGGCCCGGCCGAGGGGCGCGATGCAATTCTCGCGGAGAGTTATGCCGAGTTCGACGCCGTCATCGGTGAACTTCGATCGGCGAAAGCCTTCATTTTGGATTTGCGCGGCAACCCCGGGGGCACCGACCTACTTGGTCAGTTCCTCGTCGATTGCTTTGTGGACAAGGACTACATCTACTTCCAGCTTTCTGCGCTCGGAAAGAATGGCTGGCGTGATTTTCACCCGCTCGGAAGCAGTGCCCCGAAAGGCAAGCATTCATATGCCGGCAAGCCAATCGCCGTCATCATTGACGACTACACCTTTAGTACTGCAGATAACGCAGCAGCTGCTCTCGACGCGGTGCATCCCGACGCGGTTTTTGTCGGTCGGCCGAACGGAGCCGGAACTGGCGCGCCACGGCCATTCGTGCTGCCCCGAACCAAGACCACGATCTACTTTTGCACGCAACGGGTGAAGACGCCAGCCGGACATATGGGCGAAGGCATCTCGATTGCGTTGGATGTCCCGGTGAAGTGGACGCGCGAGGACGTCTTGCAGGGCCGCGACCCAGACATAGCTGCCACGATCGCTGCTTTGAGCAAGTAGTCGCACTCGACTCCGCACCGCACTGCGCGGCCGCTAAACTGCTCCCGTCCTCGGCTGAGGATGCTCGCCCCGTCTTCCTTCGCCGTTCAGTGGCGCCACCACCATGGAAGACTTCGCCAAGATCGCGAGCATCCTTGTTTACCTAGCGATCCTGCTCCTGATTGGTTGGATTGCCTCGCGGCGCATGAGCAATGTGCGTGAGTACTACGCGGCAGGCAAGAACCTCAGTTTCTTGCCCGCGGCGTTTTCGGCCCGCGCCACCGGCGAATCGGCTTGGCTGTTGCTCGGGTTGACCGGAATGGGTGCCGCCTACGGTGCCCAGGCTTTCTGGGTCGTGCTGGGCGAAGTGCTCGGCGTGGGCCTTTCCTGGCTTTGGCTTTGTAAACGCTTCAAGATCCTCACCGACCGATACGACTCGGTCACGGTGCCGGACTACCTTGAATCGCGCTTCCGCGATACCCGCCACCTGCTGCGCCGCGTCTCGGCGGTCACCTTGGTCGTCTTCGTGACGATCTACGTGAGTGCGCAAATCGACGCGACCGGCCAGGCCTTCGAGAGTTTCATGGGCTGGAACTATTACGTTGGCGCGTTGATTGGCTTCGTCATTGTGATGTTCTACATCATTGGCGGAGGCTTCGTCGCGGTGGTCTGGTCGGATGTCTTCCAAGGCACCTTGATGTTCTTGGGCCTGGTCATCCTGCCTTTTGTTGGCATTGCGGCCGCCGGAGGTTGGGGCGCAGTCACCGACGGGCTTGCGGCGCAAGACCCAGGATTGCTTTCCGCCTGGGGACCCGACGGCTTCTCGGCGATGACCGTTTTCAAAACGATCAGCTTCCTGTTGATCGGCATTGGCTTCCTGGGTTCGCCGCAGATCTTCGTGCGCTACATCGCGATGCGCTCGGTCAAAGAGGTCCCCAAAGGTGGCGCGTTCGCGATCGTCTACACACTGCTTTCCGATTCGGGTGCGGTTCTTATCGGCATGATCGGTCGGCACTTGTTCATGGAAGTGGACCTCGGCGAGTCTGGGCAGGAAGTCCTGCCCGTCATGGTCGAGAACCTGCTTCCGGCATTGCTGGTTGGCGTGTATGTCGCGATCGTTCTTTCGGCGATCATGTCCTCGGTTGATTCCTTGCTCGTTCTGGCCTCAAGCGCCTTCACGCGCGACTACTGGCAGAAGGTTCGTCACCCGGAACTCGGCGATGACAAGTTGGTTGGCTTCGGCCGCACAACCACCTTCGTGCTGGCGCTGATTGCCTTGGGCATCTCGTTTCTGGTCGCCGCCACAACGCCCGACCGCACGATTTTCTGGTTCGTCATCTTTGGTTGGTCCGGCATTGCCGCGACTTTCTGCCCGACGATGATCCTGTCGCTGTTCTGGAAACGCATGACCCGGCGCGGCGCGATCGCCGGCATGGTCACCGGCTTCCTTGGCATCCCCTTCTTCAAGTTCATCGCCCCGAGCTTCCCGGGCGAGCTTGGCATGGCCTTCAATCAGCTCGAAGAGCTGGCGCCGTCCTTTGCCGTGTCCTTCGTAGCGATCATCCTGGTCAGCAAGGCAGATAAGAAGGGGCAAGAGCGCCTGATGGAAGTACACGGCGAGCTGGATTCACTTCGTGGCCCACAAGATTCGATCTGAGGATAGAATGTCGGGTTCGAGCTAGCGCAGAAGGTCCTTTGGTGTTTGGAAAAGGGTCGAAATCGCGGGCTCCTCTCCCGCGATGGAAGACAACACGAACACTGAAACTCCCTCTGGGCCTGGCTTCGACACGCTCGGCCTTCCCGACAACATGCTTAAGACCGTGGCCCAATTGGGTTACGAGGTCCCTTCGCCCGTTCAGGCACGCTGCATCCCCGCCATCTTGGCCGGCCGCGATGTCCTCGGCCAAGCGCAGACCGGCACCGGCAAGACTGCGGCTTTCGCACTGCCCTTGCTTGCGAACCTGGACATGGGTCAACGCGACCCGCAGATCCTGGTCTTGACGCCGACCCGCGAGTTGGCGATTCAAGTCGCCGAAGCCTTCCAGAAATATGCGCACGGCATGAAGGGCTTCCACGTGTTGCCCATCTACGGCGGCCAGGCTTACTCGCTGCAGCTGCGCCCGCTGTCGCGCGGCGTGCATGTCGTGGTCGGCACCCCCGGCCGCGTCATGGACCACATCCGTCGCGGCACGCTGAAGCTCGATGGCCTGAAGGGCCTCGTGCTTGACGAGGCCGACGAGATGCTGCGCATGGGCTTCCTGGAAGATGTGCAATGGATCCTCGAGCAGATGCCTGAGAAGCGCCAGACCGCGCTGTTCTCGGCGACCATGCCCGATGTGATTCGCCGCATCGCCGAGAAGTACTTGGACAACCCCGAGCTGGTGCGCATCGAATCGCGCTCGCGGCCGGCCGAAACCATTCGCCAGCGCGTGCAACGCGTGCACGGGCCGCACAAGCTCGAAGCGCTGACACGGATCTTGGAAGCCGAGGAATACGACGGCGTGATCGTGTTCGTGCGCACCAAGAATGCCGCGGCTGAGGTCTCTGAGAAGTTGGAAGCGCGTGGATTGGCGGCTGCTGCGTTAAGCGGCGACGTCAACCAAGCCATGCGCGAGAAGACCGTGAACCGCTTGAAGAAGGGTTCGCTGGACATTCTGGTCGCAACCGATGTGGCGGCACGTGGCCTCGATGTCGATCGCATCAGCCACGTCATCAACTACGACATCCCGTATGACGCGGAAGCTTATGTGCACCGCATCGGCAGGACCGGCCGCGCCGGCCGCACCGGCGAGGCGATTTTGTTCGTCAAGCCACGCGAGCAGCGCATGTTGAAGATCCTTGAGCGTGCTGTGGGTGCGCCGATGGAACAAATGACCTTGCCGAGCGCCGACGAGATCGGCCAAATGCGCATCGAGCGCTTCAAGGCCAAGGTGCTCGAGGCTTTGGAAGAGCCCGATCAGGACTTCTTCCGCGAGTTGGTCGGGGACATGATCACCGAA
Source organism: Planctomycetota bacterium (assembly GCA_040264055.1). Taxonomy (GTDB): domain Bacteria; phylum Planctomycetota; class UBA1135; order UBA1135; family UBA1135. Next base: position 16,207 of record JBDQJC010000017.1, on the reverse strand, counting down.
GATGGCACGGATGCCTTGGATATCGCCGCGGCGCTCGCTCGCATGGCGCAAGCCGAGACCCCGCTGCGCGCCGAGAAGCCCGCCAAGCGCGATGGCCGAGCCAGCAATGTCGAGTGGGACGAAAACCAGGGTGCCCAAGGCAGCCCGCGTGGCCGTTCGCGCGATGACTTTGGCGATGAGCGCGCTCCGCGTCGCGAACGCCGCGAGAACAAAGGGCCCGAGCGCGGCATGGAACGCTACAAGATTCAGGTCGGCCACAACCACGGTGTGGGGCCAAGCAGCATCGTTGGCGCGATCTGCAATGAAGCTGGGCTAGAAGGCCGGCATATTGGCCGTATCGAGATCTACCCTGACTTCAGCACGGTGGACTTGCCGGAAGGCATGCCGGCCGAAGTGTTCGAGACCTTGCAACACGCGCGCGTGCAAAACGTGCCAATGCGCCTGTCGAAAGATCGCGGCCCTTCGCATAGCGGCGGTTATGGCGGTGGCCACAGCGGCGGCGGCGGCGGCGGTGGCGGATTCGGCGGCAAGCCACGTCACGGTGGCCGCTCGGGTGGCGGATTCCGCCCCGGCGGAGGCTTTGGCGGACGCCCCCATCACGGTGGCAAGAAGCCCAAAGGCAAAGGCAGCCACGTGCGCTACACCGGCGAATAAGCGCTAGGTGAAGCTGAATTCGGCGGGCGGCGGAGTTGCTTTGGTACAACCAAACAACTCGGCCGCCCGCCTTCCGCGTTTTTGCGCAGCGACTGGCCGCAGCTTTCTACTCACTCCCCAAGCACCACAGAACACCCATGGAGTTTCTTTACTTCCTCTTGATCGGCGCAATCGCCGGTTGGACCGCCGGCCAGATCATGAAGGGCCGCGGCTTCGGTACACTTGGCAACATCGCGGTCGGCATCATCGGCGCCTACGTCGGCGGCTTCATGCTCGGCAACCTTGGCCTTAACATCGGCGACAGCGAGTTGTTCAACAGCCTCGTCACTTCCGTGGTCGGCGCGATTGTGTTCTTGTTCGTGATCGGGCTGATTCGCAAGGGCAAATAGCCGCTCCCGCTTAGGACCGGGCAATTCTCTTCGAGGCTGGCGCTTCGCCAACCCGTCGCTGCTCAATCGAGGTCTTTGCGGAAGCACTGCACGAGTCCAGCGTCTTCAAAGGCCAGCGCTCGATGTGCCTGGATGCTCGCTTGATTCTCTGGATCGGCATCGGATGCGAACTCGATGCATCCCGATTGACGCCCCCACTCCTCGGTGGCTCGCAGCAAAGTGGCTCCCACCCCTGTGCGGCGGAAGTCTGTGTCGACATACCAAGCTTCGAGGTAAGCAACCCGAGTGCTACGACATCCCTCTGCGTAGGAGCGAATCGAAACCTCTGCAAAGCCGACGATTTTCTCTTGCGAGTTCACAGCAACGAAGACCTGCCAAGGACCGCGAGGCGCTTGCCCCGCAAAATAGGCTGCGACCTCTTCCGAGAGTTCGCTCGGCGATTCCTCTGGCCAAAGCTCAACGCGAATGCGCTGCCATTCTGCAGCGTCAGAATTCCTTGCCGCTCACGTCCGGATCTTGGTCATTTCTGATGCGCTGAGTCCCCATGACTCAAGTTCGGTCTCTCCGCGCTACGCATGGGGTCACGCGCTCGTCGTAGCCGACAGCTCGGCGAACATCCCCTCGCGATACTCAGCAATCTTGCCGACGAAAGCGGATGCCGCAACGCTCAGCGGGCTCGCGAGGTAGAGCTTTCCGGGGCCAGAACGGCCCGAGAAGTTGCGGTTGATCGCCGAAACGGTGACCTGATCGGTGGTTTCGCTGACGCCCGGGCCACAGCCAATGCAAGCGCCGCAACCGGGGTTGATCAGTTTGACGCCGGCCTGCTCGAAGAGCGAGATCCAGCCTTGCTCACGCGCGAAGTCTTGCACCGGCTTCGATCCAAACTGGATGTAGAAGTCGACGCCACCAGCAACCTTTAAGCCAGCATCGACCGCGGCCTGACAAACCTGCGCGTAGTAGCGGAAGTCTTCGACTTTGCCGGCCGTACAGGAACCGCCATAGGCGATGTCGATCGTGACTTCTTCCAACTCGGCGATCGTCGCGCCATAGGTTGGATCGCCGGGCTTGGCGACCATCGGCACGATGGCCGAAAGATCGATCGTGAATTCGCCGCCGTCATAAACCGCGCCTTCATCCGGGAACACAAAGCTCGCCGCGATTTGTTCTCGAGTCTGATGTGGGCGGCGCTCTGCCAGCCAATCGACCAACTCTTCATCACCTTCGCAAATGCCGGTGCGTGCGGTGCACTCGGTCGCCATGTTGCACAAGGTGGCGCGCTCATCCACGGACAAGCTGGCCAGCCCCGGGCCGCCGAACTCCATCGAACGATTCAGCGTGTCTTCGCGCTTGGCGTAGACATCAAGAATATGCAGCATGACATCCTTGGCCGTGGTGCCGGCGGGAAGCTCGCCGGTGAGGTTGAAGCGAATCGCTTCGGGCACTTTCACAAAGGTGAAGCCGGAATACGCCAAGCCCGCGTATTCGGTCGCCCCCACCCCGTAGGTGAGCGCATTCGATCCGCCACCCATGCAGGTGTGCGAATCAGTCGCCTGAATGAAGTCGCCCGGATCAACAAACTCTTCGCGCGCGACTTGGTGGCAGATGCCCGGACTCACACCATCCTTCGCCGAGTAGTCGCGCACGCCGGTGTGCTTCTGAAACTCGTTCTGCAAATCGCGCAGCGTTTGAATCTGCGCGATAAACGGAGCAAATCGAGCCACGCCATCCGCGTAAAGCAGGTGGTCTTCAAAGACCGCCAGCTTGTCGGCGTTCTGCACCTGATAGTCGTCGCCGTATTCCTCGGCGAGGAAGCTGTGCACCTGCGCGGTCGTGAACTCGTGGCTGTATCCACCGTCGACGCGCGATAGCAAAGGGTCGCCCGGCTTCACATAAGCGCCTTCGACGCCGGGGTTGAGCATCTTGGCCGCGATCATCTTCTCGGCCATGGTCATAGGCCGCTTACCAGTCTCGTTGGCCGGTAGCGTGATTTCCCCGGATGCCACCTTCTTCGAAAATGCGAACAGGCCGCCACTTTCGACCATGGCGCGCGTCACCGGGTCATAGCGATCGGTGAATGCCGCCAATGGCAGAGTTTCGCCACTCTGAAGCTTGGCCAGCATGGCGTGGTCGCCCATCAGCTGCCCCAGGTTCAAGTTGTTGCGTTCGTGAATCGGCGCGAAGCTTGCGGCGAAGACATAGCGCACCCCCGACCAACGCTCACACTGCGGCGCGGTCTCGCGGCTGGAGCCGGTGCCTTTCCGATAGCCCGACACGATGGCTTCAAAGTTGCCATCCATCAGCGCGCGGGTCTCGAACACCCGCTTGCCGTTGGCATCGACCAAGCCGGCGTAAGCATCAAGCGCAATATCCGCCGGGCGGTGGCGGAAGCACACCCACGCCGGGGTCATGACATCGGTATTGATGTCATCCATCAGATCGTCGATCGTCAGATCGGACATCTGCAAGTTCAGACCTTCGTACAACTGCTGACGAATCAGCTCGAGGTCTTTGGTCAGAAACAAGACCCGCTTGTTCGGGTCGAGTCGGACTTCAGCAGGCGGCCAGGAGGCAGTCATGACAAAAAGTGACGGCGCGGGCACCCGGAAGGGGCGGTCCGCGCCGCGAAGACGCATTCTACCGTCTTTGAAGCAAGTACAGCCGTTCGTCCATCCGAGTCATCCCTTGAGCCTGGCGCCGTGGGTCGCGCGCAAGAGCGTCCTTGCAGGCAAGCTCCTGGATTTCGAAGCCCGCCGAGAACAAGCCCTGAACTTCGTCAAGATTGACGCTAAATGGCGGTCCCAGCTTTTCTTCTGGCGGATACTCCAAGCTCAGTAGCAGGCCGCGCACGCCTTCCGATAGAAGCTCAGCCAGATGGTCAACGTACCGTATCCGCGACTCGGGGGGCAGTGCGATGAGCGAGGCGCGGTCCCACCAGGCGCGCACTGGGCCCTCACAGCCCATCGCCCGCGTCGCCGAATCTAGGTGTGAGGGCTCGACCGCAAACCAATCCGCGCAAAGCACCGCGAGCTCGTCGCTGTGCCAAAGTTCCACCGATTCGGAAAGCGTTGTTCGCTCGGCGGAGAATTGCGCCCGTTCAAAAGTCGCACGCACCGCTTCTTCCGACCATTCCACTCCGATTGGCCTGAAACCCTGCCTTGCCAGCCAGGCCAAATCCAGTGTCGCGCCAGAAAGCGGCACCAAGATGGCATCACCGGGCTGGCAATTGAGCCGCGCGATGTGTTCGACGAGGAACTCATTCGGGCGCGACTCATGCCAACCAGTCTTGCCTTCGATCCATCGTTGATTCCAAAACGCGTGCTTCATGCTCGGTGCGCACGACGGGTGCCCCCCATTGTGCGCGCCTGAATGCTACTGAATCGTTGCCGCGACCGCGTTGGTCAGCGCGATTCCTGCAGCACCATAGACCGCGCCTTGGGCCCAGATCGGTGCTCCGGCTAGCGCCGCCGGCACCGCTTGGGTCCAGCTCGCGTTGCCTTGCGCGTCAATCGACTTATTGCTCGTCTCGCGCCACGGCGCGCCGACCCAAAGCAGGATCTCGCCTAAGGGCGTATTCAGTTGAGTCGGTCCCGGACCAGCCAGCGAGAATGCGACGCGCGAGACCTGGCCCGGTATGCCATCGCGAACATCAATGGATGCCACTTGTCCAGCGACGAGGTTGCCAAGGCCCAGACCTGGACCACCAGAGGTAATGCGAACGACGGCGTACCCGAGCTTGAATGTGTTCAAGTCGCGAAGTCGAATGATGGTCGTCAAGCACCCGAGATTGTCGAGCCCCCCATCCGCTCCGAAGCCCGACATTCCACGAAACTCGACGTTTTCCGTCAGCAATCCGTCGCCATTGAGGTCCATCAAATCGAACTCCCGAAGAACGACTTGGTCATTCATGACGAGCACTGCGTTGGGAATGTTCGACACATCCGTGTGACCCGCGATGTAACTCTGTCCTGCTTCATTTGAGCCTGCAATCGAAAACCGTGCAGACGGGTTGTAGCTCCAAGTCTGCGTGCTCCCCGATGCAATCGGCACACCACTACGCGCAACGACATTGCCATCTCGGACCACCCAAAACTCGCGGCCATTCGCGTTGACTCCGGCCGCCCACCAACTTCCATCGTTTCCCATATTGGCGAAGCTGGAAGCAAGAACTGTCTGACTAAATGGACTGTTCGGTAAGACGTATCCTGCTTGCACTTTGATCTCATTGTTGACCGCAACAATGTCGGGGCCCGCGGCGCCGTTGTTCCACAGCCATCCGTGCGAGATCCAGCTCGTTGCATCGGGATCAAATCGCAAGCCATCACGCTGCAAGAACCCACCCCATGCGGTATTGCCCCCACTAAGCTGCCCGCTAGGAGCATCTGCGCCGATCTGCGCGATGACCTGATCGTTCAGCAACGCAGCGTCATCGAATCCGAATCCCGCACCGATGAGCGCATCGTTGGTAAAGGCAAGGCTGCCATCCTCGAGCACGTTCGGGTTATAGAACGCGCCTCCATGCCCCACGCCCGGAAGGCTGGTTACCGGATCCGATTCGGTGTACTCAATCGTCCAACCGAGGCCGTCCAGGATCACAAGGTGAGCATCATCGGCGGAGCTGCCGCCGCTCGTGCGACACGCCATCGCAAGGGTGCCCGCAGAAGTGATATCCACAGCCTCGATGTGGTCCAAAGTCTCGATGACCTGCCAGGGTGCCGGGTCTCCCTTGCCCACCACATAGGCGCCATCGCGAATCACGACAAAGTAGGGCGTGCCGTTTGTGCTTGCCATCAGTGCATAGCGCCCATTGGGCGCGACTCGCAGGCGGTCAAATGGAGCTCCGGAGGAACGGAACTGCACACCCGGCAATCCCGGAACCTCCGATTCCGCCCAACCAGGCAGATTGGAATGGAGCACCTCGACCCGCGGCGTCGATTGGGGAAGTGCGCTGGCGCAGAAGCCAAGGATGAAGGGGAGCATGGCCATGCCTCCACCGTATTGCGAACTCCTGAAAATCGCAAAAAAGAGGCTCAAAGGTTGCATGAAAAGGGAATTGAGCCTTGAAAATCTAGATTTTTCGTCTAAATATGAATCTAGACACTTTACTTAGACGAAGGACTGACATGATCCCTGCTCTCCTCCTCAGCTTGGCCCTGACCAGTGGCCAGACCCTCTACGACTTCGGGCCCGAAGACACCTCTCGTTGGACCACCACGCATGACACCGTCATGGGCGGTCAATCCCGAGGCGAAGTCTCCAAAACCGACTCCGGCACCTTGCTCTTCGAGGGCTATGTCTCGCTCGAGAACAACGGCGGCTTCACCAGTTTCCGCAGCCGCGACCGTCAACTTCCGTTTGCGGGTACCGACGGCATCGAAATGAGCTTCAAAGGCGACGGACGGACCTACATCCTGTCTTTCGACCGCGAAGGCATTGGCCTGTTCGGTGGCGGCTACTGGCAGCGTTTCGAGACCAAGAAGGATGAGTGGATGACGGTGCGCTTGCCTTGGAGCAAGTTTGAGCCCGTCAGCTTTGGGCGCAAGATGCCGAACCTGCCGGCCTTGACTGCAGAGACCGCGCGCGGGCTGACGGTCTACCTTTACGACAAGAAGGACGGTGACTTCCGCATCGAGTTCGATTCCTTTGCGACCTACACCGGAAGCGAGTCGATCCCCGCAGCGGTGCCTGCGAGCAACGACCGTCTGTCGCTACCGGAGAACTGCCGCACGCTCGAACGCTTGATTGAACTCTCCGGCCTTGGCGAGGATCTCGCCAAGCTTGAGGGCTACACCTTGTTCGCTCCGACCGACCTGGCATTCCAGAACCTCGCATTGTCGCAATCGCTGATGCAGCCAGAGCAAATGGAAGCCCTCAAGGCCGTTTTGCTGCGCCACGTCGTACCAGCGAAGGTCGATTCCGCGGCCGCGCTGTTCCTCACTTCCGCAAAGATGGCGGACGGAAAGCAACTCGCCATCACTGTGGTGGAAAACGAGCTACGGATCGGCGGCGCCCAGATCCTGGATGTGGACTACGCCTTTGGCAATGGCATCGTGCACACGATCGATCGTGTGCTGCTCCCTGAGCAACTCCCTGCCGCTTCGAAGCCTGGCAAGAGCGCAACGAAGCCGGCCGGCGCCTCCGGCGAAATCGTTCCTGGATACGCAGTCCTTTCGAGTCTGATCGAGAAGGCGGAACTCAGCGACGCGCTCGGCGATCTTGGCCCCTTCACTCTGTTCGCGCCGTCCGATGCCGCCTTCGCTGCGCTGCCTTCGGAAGCAGTCGAAGCTTTGCTCTTGCCCGAGAACAAGTCCGTGCTGCAAGCCGTGCTGCTTCGCCACGTCGTTCCGGGCCAAGTCACCGCCTTCCAAGCGATTGGGTTGAACGCGAAGCCAGTTGCCGGCGACTCGCTCGCACTGCGACTGAGCCCGGGTGCCGAACGACGCTTGAGCGTCGCAGACATTGAGATCACCAAGCCTGACCAGATTGTTGGCGATGCAATCATCCATGAGATCGGTGCAGTGATCTTGCCCGCAGATCTTGCACAACAGCTTGCTCCGAAGGGCCCGCCGCTGCGTGTCTTCCTTGAAAGCGTGGTCGCAAATGGGATTGCGGAGTTCAACTCAGGTGATCAGCAGGCCTGTGCCGCTCGCTACCAACAGGCGCTCGAAGCACTCTTGTTGCTCGATCAACTTTCCGAGAAACGCGAGGAAACCGTGCGCACCGCGCTTGAGCGCGCCCAGCATCAGGATGCAAGCGAGGCAGCCTGGACTCTGCGCCGCGCCATCGACCTGATTCGGATCGATATCGACCAAGAGGTCTGATCTAGAAAGGACTTCGGAAAGCTCAATCTCGTCCAGAGGACGGCCTGCAAACAGCGGGCCGTCCTCTTCCCCTATCCGAATTCCAGAATCGTTGCTACGGTAACAAACCTGGCATTCCCCTTGCCTCGGTCGCGGCTGCGATCCTCCTCCCTACTCATTCATCTCGGCCTCCAACGCCCCCCCCGCCATGGCTAAGACTTTCCGTCGCACCCGGCAGCGCGAATCTGTGCGCTCCGCTATCGAATCGGCTACGCGTCCCTTGCGTGCCGATGAAGTTCTTCTACTCGCGAGGCACCATGTGCCCGAACTCGGCCTCGCAACGGTCTATCGCACCTTGAAACTGCTCGTCGATGAAGGCGAGCTCACGGAAGTCAAGCTGCGCTCGGGCGCAACCCGCTACGAGCCGGTTCAGCGCGAGCACGACAGCTACTTCCTTTGTGATGAGTGCAGTCGCGCATTCCCGGTGGAAGCCGCGGTCGCAAACGAGCTCGCCTTGCCGGACGGCTTTCAGATGCGCCGCCGCGAAGTCACGCTGCTGGGTGTTTGCCCCAGCTGCAGCGAGAAAGAAGCGAAGCAGCTCTAGAGCCCCTTTGGCCGATTGGCCAGACTCCCTCTCCCCTCGGGAATCACACACGAACAGCGCGCACTCGAATGAGTGCGCGCTGTTTTGTTGGAGGGCGGTTCCTGATCGGACATAGCCGCCAATTCGAGGCTGGGTTCTATTGCGGTCGTTCAATCAACATCGCAATGCCTTGACCGCCGCCGATGCAGGCCGAAGCCATGCCGTAACGAGCGTTCGCGCGCGCGAGTTGATGGTAAAGCGTCAGGACCAAACGCGTGCCGGTCGCACCGAGCGGGTGACCGATGGCAACCGCGCCGCCATTCACATTGGCCTTGTTGCGATCCAGTTCAAGGGCCTTCTCGCAAGCGAGGTATTGCGCCGAGAATGCCTCGTTGATCTCGATGTAATCCATGTCGTGCACGCTCAGGCCAGCCTTTTCCGCAGCCTGCTGCATCGATGGAACGGGCCCAATGCCCATGATGTGCGGTTCGACACCGGCGATCCCCCACGAGCGGATATGGGCTTTGATTTTCCAGCCTTCCGCCTGCGCGCGCTCGGCGGTGGTCACGATGATCGCTGCGCCGCCATCGACGATGCCCGACGCGTTACCAGCGGTGACGGTGCCTTCCTTGCCGAAAGCCGCACGCAAGCTGGAAAGGGCTTCCATCGAGGTGTCCGGCTTGATGTGGTCATCGGTATCCACCACGAACTCTTTGCGGCCGGCCTTGACCGTGACCGGAATGATCTCTTCGGCGAAGAGCCCACCCTGCACGGCAGCGGTACCGAGCTGATGCGAGCGCATGGCGTACTCATCTTGCTCTTCGCGGGTGATCCCGTATTCCTTGGCCAGGTTCTCGGCAGTCTGAGCCATAAAGAAGCCACAGAACGGATCCATCAGCGATTCGAAGAGGTAATCCTCGATCTTCGGAGCGCCTCCCAAACGGAAGCCCTCGCGTGCGCCGCGAATGATGTGCGGTGCTTGCGACATGTTCTCCATGCCACCTGCGACGGCGACTTCGGCCTCGCCGCAGAGAATCATCTGCGCAGCACTGACGATCGACTGAATGCCAGATCCACAGATCCGGTTAACGGTCAATGCCGGCACCGTGTGCGAGAGACCGGCCTTCAGACTGGCATGGCGGGCGCCGTAAATCGCGTCTGGGCCCGTCTGCAGAGCATTGCCCATCACGACATGATCGACCTGGTCAGCCGAAACGCCAGAGCGCGCCAGTGCGCCTTCGATGGCGCGAGCGCCGAGGTCATTGGCACCGACAGTCTTGAACTTGCCGTAGCCAGGGGTGCCGACGTATTCGGCCATGGCGGTGCGCGCACCGCCGACGATCACGAGGTCCTTTTCCATGGGTCTTCTTGGTCGGGGAAAACCCAGATTCTAGCGTCGCGCTACAAGTACTCGGTGCTTCCTACATAGCTGCCTACCCAAACGCCATCGACCTTCTTCAGTTGATAGTGATGGACCGTGGGGCCACCAATTGGGTTGTTGGTACTCACGTTGAGCGTGATCGTGTCGCCATCGACTTCCTTCAGCGTGATTTCCGGCGAGGCAGGTACAAACCCCGGGCCGTAGTCCGTCTCGATCAGGGTTGGAAGCTGCGCGCGGCGGAGCTCCGCCCCTTGCGACTTCTGCTGCTCAAGCGCCTCTGCCAGCAAAGCGTCGATCATCAGCTTCTGCTTCAGCATTTCTTGATCAAGCTGGAAATCCGGCTTGTCCACGCGAAGTGGCGGAATGATCGTGAAGCCCGGAAGAGCGGGAGGATCCATGCGTGTCTGGATCAATAACTGCTCCAGCTGAGCTTGAAGGCTATCCAGCTTCGCCTGAACCAGGGCATCGCGTTCTGCTGCCTGCTCGGCCTGGGACTCCGCCTGAGGCGAAGCGCAGGCCCCAAGCAGAATGAGGGACAGGGGTGCAAGTTTCCATTTCATCGCTGTTTCTCAACGCCTCCCAACCGCCCGGCTTGGGGATTCTCGAGCAGAACTTCGCCGCAAACCGGGCCTTCAAAACGAAAAGGCCACACACCGCCCGCAGGCAGCGTGTGGCGCGTCGCGCGGATTGCTAGACGAGAACGAGCATGACGGCAAGATTCAGGAGGGCGAACACAAGCCAGGACATCAGGCTAATCGATGGATTTTCGTCTGGGCGCATAGTTTGATGGTTGGATCTTGGCGGCGATCCACGGCCGAATGTATCAAGATACTGGGATTCTGATCCGGCGAATTGCAGCAATCACGAAATGACTTGGACAACGGGGTTGGTCAATTCGATTCCGGATAGGTCAAAGACCACACCTTGCGCCCAAACGGTTGTACCAGCAGCGGTTGCGGGAAGGCGACGGGTGAAAGCGGCCTTGCCCTGCGAATCGACCATGAGCGGCGGCGTGAGCGTATACGGACTGCCAAACTCCAAAGCGATGCCGCCGAACGGGGTCGAGAAACTGCTCGGCCCGGGACCCGCCAGTGACCAACCCAAACGCGCTCGTTTGCCCGGATCAGCATTCGAGAGCGCCAGTGTTGCCAGCTGCCCCGCGGTCGGATTGACGACTTCGAGAAAGGGCGGGCCTTGCACCGTAGGCAAGGGGAAGGCCAGGCAAAACGCGAGGCAGCAAGAAAGTGGCATACCCCAGCATAAAGCGAGCCCGCTAGAAGCAAAGTCCTAGCGGGCTCTTCTCTTCCGACCTCGCCGCCTAGCGGCCTTGGAAGTCGGGCTTGCGCTTACCCAAGAAGGCCTGCACTCCTTCGCGCATGTCTTCGGTCGCGAAGATCAAGCCGAAGGAATCGGCTTCCGCTGCTTCTCCTTGGCTTTGACCGATCTCAAGACCGGTGCGAATCAGTTCTAGCGCCGTCTGCACTGCCAAAGGACCACGCGAGGCGATCTTCAAAGCAAGCTCTCGACCGACGCTGAGCAACTCAGATTGCTCGACCACGCGACTGACCAGCCCGACCCGGAATGCGTCATCGGCCGAGTAGGCATCGCCGGTCAGAATCCATTCGCGCGCCACGCCCGGGCCACACAGCTTGGACAGTCGTTGGGTTCCGCCGAAGCCAGGGATCAAGCCCAAGGTCACTTCGGGCAAACCCATCTTGGCGTTGCTGGAAGCAACCCGAAGATGGCAAGCCATCGCAAGCTCCATGCCCCCACCGAGCGCGAAGCCATTGACCAGCGCAATGACTGGCTTCGGCGACGACTCGATCGTGGCAAAGGCATCCTGACCCATGTGCGAGAACTCACGCGCATCGAGCGGACCGAACTCGGCCATCTCGGCGATGTCGGCACCCGCCACGAAGGCTTTCTCGCCCGCGCCGGTGATCAACATGACCTCGACCGCGGGAGCCTGAGCCAATTCAACGACGGCATCGCGCAACTCTTCGAGTAACGCGCCGTTCAATGCGTTCAGAGCCTTCGGCCGGTTGATCGTAATCAACGCAACGCCCTCTTCATCGACATCGATGACGAGGTGCTCGTAGCCGAACTCAGCGAGTTCTTCGGTCGGTTCTTCTTCGATCATGGACATGGCCTAGACGCGGGAAACGAGTTTGATCGATTCGATGGCGCATTCTTCCGCGGGTCGATCGTTGCCGCCGGTGCGAACCGCTGCGACCGCGTCGAGCGCGTCTTCGCCTTCGATCAAGCGACCGAAAGCTGCGTATTGGCCATCAAGGAAATCGGCATCCCCGTGGCAAACAAAGAATTGGCAGGAGGCCGAGTTCGGATCTTGCGAGCGCGCCATCGACAGCACGCCGCGGCGATGGGAGTACTGGTTATCACGGCTGAACTCGCCGGGGATCATGCCGTGGGGACCGGAGCCCGTGCCACTGCCTTGCGGGCAGCCGCCTTGAATCATGAAGCCCGAGATCACGCGGTGGAAGATCTTGCCGTTGTAGAAGCCTTCGGCAACATAGCGCGTGAAGTTACGCACGGTTGCCGGAGCCGCTTTCGGCCAGAACTCAAGGCGCATGGTGCCCGCCGGCTTGCCGCCAACGCTGACTTCCAGTTCGACCAGCACGTCTTCGAGCTGCTCGTCGGTGAGGTCCTGTGGGTTTTGGAGGTCGGTCATCTGCTTGATTACTTGAGGCGCTTAATGATGTGGTAACCGAAGGGAGATTTCTGCGCGTCGGGCTCGGCCAAGCCAACTTCGCCGACTTTCAACGTGAAGCCGATGTCGCCAAAGGCAGCCGCCATGTTCTCGCGTGGCATGCCGCTTTCCCCGTATTCCGCATCCAGCTCCGCCAGCTTGGCCTGAACCCAAGTGTTGAACTCGGCCTGCGCTTCTTCGCGGGTCATCGACTTGTTCGTGATGGCCGTCTGGTACTGCTGTTGCAGCGCCTGAGCTTCCTTTTGCAGCGCAAACTCCGCTCGTGCGCGCGCTGTGTTCTGCACACCCGTATTCGACATGCCGTAAACACTTGGCTGCTCGTCGGTGGGCAAGAAGTTGTCATCGCTGAACTCCTTGACCAATGCATTGAAAACCTCACCGGCTTCGATGCGCTTCATGAGGTCTGCAACCAATGCGTCTGCTTCGGCGCGGGTGCGCGGCTTTTTGGCCACATTCCGGGTGGCGCCTTCAAACGAGATCAGGATGTGTTGCACCGAGACAAACTCCGGCTCGCCTTTCAAGTCTGGCGCAGGGCGTTCGATCGGCACCTCGCTCTTGGGCACTTCGCCCTTCTTCACCTCGACCCTGGTCATCGTCACACGACGCATCGGGCTAGAGCGGCGTGCGCCACCCACCGGCACACTTGCTGCGGCCTCGAGTACCTCGACACCGTTGGAAAGCTTGCCAAACGAGGAGTACTCGCCATCGAGATTCCAGACATTGGGGGTTTCAGCACAGCACAGGAAGAACTGGCTAGAAGCTGAGTTTGGCTGTCCAGGGCTGCGAGCCATCGAAAGCACGCCGTAGCCGTGCTTGCGCGCTTCTTCGCCCGGCTTCTGGAATTCGGCAATGATGTTGCCGTGCGGCCCTTCGCCGGAACCGTCACCCTTCGGATCGCCGCCTTGGATCATGAAGTCACGAAGAATGCGGTGGTAACCAAGGCCGTCGTAAAAGCCTTCGTCGCAATAACGCAGGAAGTTGCGCACGGTGCCCGGCGCAAACTGCGGCCACATTTCGAAGCTCATGGTGCCAACTTCTTCGCCGTCAATGGCGATCGTCATGTCGACGTAGTACTCACTCAATTCCGCGTCCGAGATGGGGCCACCCACTTGGAAACCAAACTGCGGCGTGCGCTTCGGCTCGTATGCCGGCTGTTGCACACCACCCGCAGGAATCAAGGGCTGGTTGCCCGAGGTCACGGCTTGATTCGCCATGACTTCGGCGAGTTCTTCGTCGCTGACGACGCGGGCCGGCGGAGCCTGCGCCTCATTCGGGCCCTCACCATCGGCGAGCGTCGGTGCGTTGGCGTTCAAAGGGTCCGCACTCTCATTCTCGGACGGAGCGCTTGCGCCTTCGGGGACCTGCGTGGTCTCGGGCTCGGCTTCCGACGTGCAGGAGGCGAAGAAAAGGAAAGGAAGAAGGATCAGCTTGCGCATGGATCTAACAGAGTTCAAGGGCCGTGGTCATGCCGAGGCCGCCGCTGACGCAAAGAGTTGCGAGTCCGCGGTCGACCTGGCGACGACGCATCTCGTGCACGAGCGTGACGAGAATGCGGGCGCCGGTGCACCCAATCGGGTGCCCCAGAGCAATGGAGCCGCCGTTCACATTGAGCAGCTCGTGAGGAATCGGAAGCTCTTGCAGACAGGCCAATACCTGAGCTGCAAAGGCCTCATTGACTTCGAATAGGCCGAAATCGTCGAGTTGCCAACGATTGCGCGCGAGCAGTTGCTCGGTCGCGGGGACTGGCCCCATGCCCATGCGTTTCGGGTCGGTGCCGGCTGTTTGGCTGTCGAGCAAGACCGCCAACGGATTGACGCCGCGACGTTCTGCTTCGTCGGCGCTCATCAGCACGAAGGCTGCAGCGCCGTCGGTGATCCCCGAGGAGTTTCCAGCCGAAACCGTGCCATTCTCGCGATCAAAAACCGGAGCGAGCTTGCCGAGCTTTTGCAAGCTGGAGCCTGGGCGCGGGTGTTCGTCGGCTTCGATGACCACATCGCCTTTGCGCCCCCGCACGGTGACAGGAACCAACTCGCAGGCGAAGCGGTCGGCTTCGATGGCCGCCGCAGCTTTGTCTTGCGAAGCCAGCGCGAAGGCGTCTTGCTCGTCGCGGCTGATCTTGCGTTCCTGCGCAAGCAACTCGGCCGTCTCGCCCATGATCATGTCGGCGAGCGGGCACTGAAACCCGTCGCGATACATCAAGTCGACGACCGCAGAATCGCCCAGCCGATAGCCATCTCGCATCCGTTCCAGGATGTGAGGCACTTGCGACATCGACTCCATTCCGCCCGCGACGGCGACGCTTGCGCGGCCCAGCCGGATCTCATCGGCGGCCTGCTGCAGAGCTTTCATGCCCGATGCACAGGCCATATTGGTCGTCAACGCGGTCGCGGTCTGCGGGATTCCCGCGCGAATCGCAACCTGCCGAGCCGGGTTGGGGCGCTGACCCGCCTGGCGAGCATGACCAAAAATAAGCAAATCAACGTCCTCGGCCGGCACGCCAGCCCGCATCAGCGCGCCGCGTACAGCAGTTTCGCCCAAGGCTGGGGCGGGAACACTGGCCAAACCACCGCCAAAGCGGCCAATCGGAGTGCGCACCGCAGAGGCGAGAACGATCGGAACAGACGAAGACATCGCGAGGTGGGCGCCGTAGCGCGAAGCTTGACAGTCTACCGGAGTTCTTGCCCGGCGACGAAGACGCGGCGGACCGGATTCTCACCGAAGCCATATCCAAGATGGGCGAGGTCCGGAAGCTCACAGAGCACGAAGTCGGCGTCATAACCCGGATCGAGACGGCCTTTGCGATCGCCCAGCCCCAAGCTGCTCGCCGCCCCATGCGTGATGCCGTGCAAGGCCTGCGCCGCGCTGAGGTTGAGGCGGATGCGCGCGAAGTGAGCCGCTTCCGGCAGGCTTGGGGTGTAGCTTGAGCCTGGGTTGAAATCGGTCGCGATGAAATACGGCACCTCGGCGGCGAGCAGACGCTTGGCCGGGGCATCGGCGCGCTGGCGCAAAAAGTGCGGGACCGCCGGCAGCAAGCCTGCAGAGGTGCGGCCACTCATCGCGAGAGCCTCGAGGCCAGAATCCGACAGGACTTCCAAATGGTCCACCGACTCGGCGCCCAGCTCGACGGCCAATTCGACTCCGCCAAAGGAGTGAAACTGGTCAGCGTGCACGCGCAAGCCAAAGCCCAGTTCGTGAGCGCGCTCGAGGTAGCGACGCGACGCATCGAGATCGAAAGCTCCTTCTTCGATAAAGACATCGGCGGCGACCGCGAGGCCTTCCTCGCGAATCGCTGGCAGGATCTCGTCGCAAAGCGCGCCGAAATAGCGCTGGGGCTGGGCGCGGTGCTCTTCCGGCACCATATGCGCTGCAAGGCAGGTCGCGCGCACCTGCATCCCGGTTGCGGCGGCCGCCGCGTGGATCGCACGCAAGGACTTGCGCTCATCCTTGAGGCTCAATCCGTAGCCCGATTTCGCCTCGCAGGTCGTCGTCCCGTGGCGCTGCATGCGACGAAAATGGGCCGCGACGCAGGCCGTCAGTTGCTCCTCACTCGCCTCGCGCACCGCGCGCACGCTGGAATGGATGCCGCCTCCGCGAGCCGCGATCTCGAGGTAGTCGAGGCCTTCGGCCCGCCAGTCGAATTCCTGGGCTCTGCCGACCGCAAACGCCGGGTGGGTG
>JBDQJC010000016.1:0-52522 GCA_040264055.1 Planctomycetota bacterium | reverse complement strand
TCGCCAAGTTCTTCGACCACCGTTTCGTGATAGCCATGCGAGATCGAATCGCCGAGCAGTAACACGCGTACGCGCGGATCCTTCGCAGGGTCCACCTGCTGCGCGGCGAGCGACGGCAGACCAAGACCGATCAGGGCAAGAGCGGCGAAAAAACGCATGAGACCAGTCTAGGCGCACAATCCAGAAAGAGAATGGCACCCGATGAGGGACCCCCTGCTTGCTCTGCGCTTAGGGGAATAGCCACCCGAGCCTCAAAACTGCGATGAAACTAGCTCTTTGCTTCTTGGCTACTCTGCTCTCCCCTGCGCTGGCCGCGCAGACTGTCGATGACTGGCGCACCGATGTTGGCCCGCCGCAGAACTGGATCGTCGCCGATTCTCAAGGCTTCGCGTATTCCATCGATCTTGGCTACAACGTCAGCCGTCTCGACCCGAACGGCAACGTGCTGTGGACCGATCGCCATGACGTCGGGCTAAGCAATAACCATGAGCATGCCCACCAATGCGTTGTGGATTCGCAGGACAAGGTCATCGTCACCGGATACTCCGAAGACACGGGGGAATACCTCACGGTCAAGTGGGACGCGCAAGGCAACAAGGAGTGGGTCCACCTTTACAAGGAAGGGCTCGCCGATGAAGCCTTCAAGATTGGCATTGACGCCCAAGACAACGTCTACATCTCGGGCCATTCTTACAACGCCGCGACCTTCAACCGCGACTTGCTGACGATCTCCTTGGACCCGCATGGACAGTTGCGTTGGGCGCGACGGCTGGACATCGGAGGCAGCGAACGCCCGACCGGAATGGAGGTGCATGACGACGGTCGCGTCGGCATTGGCGGAGTCGCCGGAGGCAGCACAGTGCTAGCCGTCAGCTATGACTCGAATGGAAACGAGCTTTGGCACAACACCTACTACCCTTGCAATGTGCCCGCGAACTCCATGGGCATGACTTCCGATGGTTCGATTTACATCTGTGGCGTGACCGTGAGCTATGGCGGTTTGCTTTGCTTCGGGCCAACAGGACAATTGGAATGGATCTTTGAGCACAATCGGCCAGGATTTCCGATTTGGAGCAACTACCGACGCATGGTCGTGGACAGCCAAGACCGTGCCATCCTGTGCGGGCAAGCCGATGGAGTTGGCGGCTATACCGATTGGTCGACCGTTTGTGTCGATCGCCAGGGACAACTGGTTTGGGAAGACTACGTCAACGGCTTCGAGTCGAATGACGAATGGGCTGAAGCCATTGCGGTGGGCGCGGACGATGCGGTCTATGTGGGCGGCAAGATCTGCAATAACACCACTTCCTCGTGGATGCACGGCCTGGTCGTGAAGTGGGATCGCCACGGCAATCGCATTTGGCAACATGACTACGAAGGCACCGGTGGTGGCACCATCCTCGCAAGCGGTTTGACGCTCGACGCCTACGAGCGAGTCCTCGCGTTGACCAGCTATGTCACCCGCGTCTCGGACACACAAAAACTGCAGCTCGGCTTGCGCCATGTGATCGCCGGGGCAACAGGCGAGCTTCATGTCCTGAACGCGGCTCCCGGAGAAGCCGTGCACTTCCTCGCTTCCTTCGCGGGAATGGGCGATGGCCCCTGCCCACCCCGGTTGGGCGGTCTTTGCTTGGACTTGTTGCCACCAATCCGCTCACTTGGCACCATCAACGCTGACGCCTCGGGCTTCGCGAGCATGCAGATCGCCATCCCGGCCGCGGCAGCCGGCCGATCGCTTACGACACAGGCCGTGGTGCGCCGTGGCACGAGCGGAGCCGCAAGCCTCAGCTCCAATGTGGTGAGCACGACAATCGACTAAGCAGGTCTACTCGTACTTCAAACGCAGCGTGGCCGTGCAAGCTGCTGACGGCACGGCCCGCAGCCAGTACGCCGAGAATCCTGACTGGAAGCGCCCCACTGTGGGCGTGCCCGCCTCGAGGTCGATGGTCTGATACGGCAGCCAATCGCCATCGCCGCTAACGTCGATCTCAAGCCGGACCGTGACAGCTTGGTCGGCGCTCAACACAAAGCTCTTCTGGTCATAGCCGGTCATCAGATAAGGGTCGGATGGCTGCCCGGCCCGGACCGGGGTCTCGAACCAAGGTCCACCCACCCCGCGCGGCTTCCCTGCCCTCCATAGGTCATCGACTGCGCCGACCCAAAGAGCGGTTCGGCCGTCGTCGGACCAAATGATGTGCTCGTTGTCGCGTGGCGCGTTCTGCGAGATCCCGGCGATGACCAGCATGCCGCGATATGAGGCGTAATCGACGATCGCGCGGTTGTGCGTCGTGATGGGTCGAAGTTTGGCGAAGCCCCCGGCGTTCTCGGCTGGCAGTTCAAAAAAGGTGCCGCCGACGTTCAGCAGATCGCGCTCGGTGCAGACCTCGCGCGCGACGCGCGTCCAGCTGTGGTGATCGGCGAGCGCTTGGTCACCCACGGGAAGGCGCCAGCGTTTGCCGGCATCATCGATGTAGAGCACCGAGGCGGCATCGATCTCGATGACAGGATCCTTGGGTAAGGCGACTGCATCGCGCGTCCACACCAGGCCGGCATTGTCGTCGACTTTGCGTAGCCTTAAATCGACATCGAGGTCGTAAACGATCTGCCCAAGTCCGCCAGTCGCCGCGCCTGCAATCATGCGCAGGGTGCGAAAACCACCGCCACGCGCGTGCAACAAACCACCAGCTGCCGCTTCATCGTCCTGCATCAAATCGCCTGGCCGAGCGACCCCATCAAAGATGGTGTCGGCTTGCTCCGAACGAGGGTCGGCGTCGCCGTACGCAAAGACTGCGCGCATTCCGACCGTCGCATCGTGGCTACGCAAACGCACCCAGGCGCCCGTTTCTTCAAACTGAAGGTAGCGAGATTCGCCCGGAGCAAGCTGGATGCTGCGAATCTCTTGCCAAACTCCATCCCCGATGGAGTCGACTTCAATCGAAACACGCGCCTGCTGCTCGCCGGCATGCGCGAGGTGCAGACCGCGGTGTTCATAGCCGCTGAATAGGAAGGGGTCGGAGACCGCACCCGCAGCGACGACTTCATCCGACCAAACCGCGCCACGACCGATCAAGGGGCCCAGTCGATCCAGCTGATCAGGCCTCACAAACCACAGATTTGACTGCGACTCCCCCGGCCCGGCAATCTCGCCTTTAGCTTTGCGCTTGTTTAGGAACTCACTCTTCGCCGCGTCGTCGCAGCCGAACACCACCCAATCACCCCAGCGCGCGAAGTCGCCCACGACTTTCAAGTAGTTGGAACGCGGACGAATCCCGCCAGTTGCACCAGACCGGAAGCCACGCGGGAAACTCCAGAAGGTCCCGTGCATGGTCGCGAGCAGGTCGTCACCCGTGCCGATCTCGCGAATGCGCGGCCACTCTGTATTCCAGCCGTGCGCGCCGTCATACGAATGACTGCCTTTCGGCAAACGGAAGCTCTGCCACTTGCCCCCGTCGAGCAACTGCACAATGACCGATTTGTGATCCCAGCCCAGCGCCCAAATCGGATCGGTCGCGGGCATCGCGGAACCAAAAATCCCGCCAGGCCCCGTCACCTCAGTGAACTGATTGCGGCGCACCACCTGCCAATCGCGTGGCTGCCCGCTCGTCGCTTCGACTCCAAACCACTCTGCCAGTACGCCACTCGGCGTTCTCGGGTCGGTCCTCGCGGCCTGGCCATATTCGCCATTGTTCGCGTACACCAAGCGGCCCTGCCCGGAATACAAACCCTTGCCGTGATAGCCAGGAAGATCGGCAAGCCGACGCAGTTCCGGCTTCGATT
The DNA here is from genome assembly GCA_040264055.1 of Planctomycetota bacterium. Lineage (GTDB taxonomy): Bacteria > Planctomycetota > UBA1135 > UBA1135 > UBA1135. Next base: position 48,745 of record JBDQJC010000016.1, on the reverse strand, counting down.
GTGTGTCATGAAACAGCGTCTTGACTTCCAGAGTTTCGACGTCGATTTCATACAGCCCTTCCTCCATGGTCGCGGTGTAGATCTTGCCGGTCGGATCGGTCAGATGCCGCGCGCTGCCGGTCGGTCGACCGAGCATGCGCTCATAAGGCAAAACACGCACCTCGCCCGAGGCGCGAATCACATACGGACCAAGGAACAACTGGCCGCTTTCCGCGTGCACCAAGCGATTCGCCGGCGTGCCGCCGATGCTCTCTGGACGTACTACTTGCTGGAGATCGGGGGTGATCTGATACAGCTTGTCGCTTGATCCGCGCGGCGCGTGTGGCGCATAGGTCACCACCCAAAGGCTGCCTGCCCACGGCACGACCCCACCAGTGCCGCACTCGTTCTCTTGATTGAACATCGCCAAGTGCGGATAGATGCCACTGATCTGCGGCCAATCCAAGGGACGAGGCCCAGGCAACTCGAAGGGAGCCTCGAGCCCTGCGGGCTCTTGTGAAATCAAGAAAGCAAGTTTGCAGAGGAATGAAATCATGGGATCGACGGGGCTTGTGAGAATAGCAAGCAAGAATGGCGTGGCGTTTCTTCCTTCTTGCGCAGTTCTCGCGACATGATCTGGGTCGCGCAGCCCCCTGACCCTGATCCCGGCCGACCGCGCCGAACTACCATAGGCCGCCCCCGTCTGCCCCCAGACGATCGCTCAGCCTCGCCCTCGGTTCATGCGCCACGAGTACTTCATCCCTTGCGCCCCTGGTGTCGAGCGCACGCTTTATCGCGAGGTCAAGGCACTCAAGCTGTCCAAGGCCGAACAGCAGGTCGGCGGCGTGCAGTTCACCGGCACAATGGAAGACGCTTGGCGCGCCAACCTGGAACTGCGCACGGCGGTTCGGGTGCTGCAGCGCTTGGCGCGCTTTGAATGCGAGACCGACACCATCCTCTACCGCGAAGCGAGCGAGATTGATTGGTCGCCCTACCTGCGCCCCGACGGCAGTTTCTTCGTCGACGCGCAGGTCAAGGACTCGATGCTGACGCATTCGCAGTACGTCGCGCAGCGCACCAAGGACGCAATCGTCGATTTCTTCCGCGGCCGCGGCGATGTCCGGCCCGATGTTTCGAAGCACGACGCCGACCTGCGCATCCATGTGCATCTCTCGGCCAATCGCGCCACGATCTCGGTCGACACTTCAGGCGACTCGCTGCACAAACGGGGTTGGCGGCGCTATCAGGGCAAAGCACCGATTAGCGAATGCTTGGCTGCCGCCATGGTGCTGGAAGCCGACTGGAATCGCCGTGCTCCCGTAGTCGACCCCTTCTGTGGCTCCGGCACGCCATTGATCGAAGCCGCGCTCCTTGCCGCTGATATTGCCCCCGGCTTGTTCCGCGACTTCGGCTTTGAGACTTGGCCGAATCATCTATCCGCGCCGTATCAGAAGCTGCGCTTGGCCACGGCCGGCCGCATGCAATGGCCGAATAAGTTGCAGCTGCATGGCCGCGATTTGGAAGCCAAGCACATCGCCGGCTTGCAGGAAAACCTCGCTTCCCTCGCCGGACTTCCGGCAGTCGGCGCACCCAGCCCCGAACAGCTCGCGCGCAGCTTTCAAATCGAGGAAGGTGATGCGCTGGAATTCCAGTGGCGCCCTGGCTGGGGCGCGCTGGTGCTGAGCAACCTGCCTTACGGGGTGCGGATTAGCCAAGCCGATAAGGTCGAAGAGCTGCATCGCGCCTTCGGCCAACAGTTGCGCGACGAATGCCATGGCTACACGGTGGCCTTGATGGTTGGCGATAAGCGTCTCGCTCACCACCTTGGCCTGCAAGGTTGGGAAGACCGCGAGATTCGCAATGGCTCCCTGCAGTGCCGCTTGCTGACCAAGAGCCTGGTCTAATCTTCGCGGAAGCTGCCGCTCGACCTGCGCCGCGCTGCGACAATCCCTGCATGATTCCTTGGCTGTCACAGCTGGCATTCGTGATTCCCCTGACCGCTGGTCTGTTGGCGTGCGGGGGCAATGGGCCGGGTGCTGCAAAGGAACCGGCTCCGGTCGGAAGGGCCGATAACCCTCGCTATCAAGATGTGCTGATCATCTCGATCGACGGTTTACGCAGCGATGCGCTGCAGGCGATCGATTCAGAACTCATCCCGCATTTCACGCGACTACTCAGCGGAGCGTACACTTTGAACGCGCGCACCGACCCCGATTTCACAGTCACGCTGCCCAACCACACCGGCATGATCACCGGGCGAACGGTCAAAGGCCCACTGGGCCACGCGTGGACGAAGAACTCCTTGCCTGAGGAAGTCGAAGTTGACATCGAGAGCAATTTGGGCGCGCCCGTCGAGAGCATTTTTCACCTTGCCCAAGCCGACGGCGCGGGAACTGCGATGTTTGCCACCAAACAGAAGTTCAGCCTTTGGCCCCGCACTTGGAATAAGGAAGGCAACGCTCCTGTGATCGAGAAGGTGGTCGTTGACCCCAAGAAGTCCGATGTCGTCCTTCCTCAAATGTTGGAGTACCTCATCGAGCGCCGCATCGAGCGCGATCTGGTCTTCTTGCACTTGCACAACATCGATACGACTGGACACGACAGCGGCTGGAACCTGACCAAGGAAAGCGAGTACGTCAAAACGGTGATCAAAGTCGACGAACTCCTTGGGCAGCTCCTCGCGACCATCGACCAGACCCCGGAACTTGCTGCAAGCACGGCGATCATCCTGACCGCCGACCACGGCGGCGGAGTGCCCTACAAAAACCATCACGGGCAGGGCCTGCAGTGGATCAACTATGTGATCCCATTCATCGTTTGGGGTAGCGATGGCAAAGCGACAGGTGATCTCTATGCGCTCAATCCGGTCGCGCGCAAAGACCCTTCGATTGGCATGCCCACCTACGATGCTTGGCCGCCGCCGGTGCGCAACCTCGATGCCGGCAATACAGCGCTTTCTTTGCTAGGCATCAAGCCCCTGGTCGGCTCCAATGTGAATGCCGGCCAAGAGCTTGCCGTGCGCTGAACGTCGATCGAAATTAGCGCGGACGAATCGGCGCGATCGGCGGGCGCATTTCGAGGCGGCGGACGTGGTAGATGCCTCCGCTCTTGTCCTTGTAACGCTCGACCTGGAATACCTCCCAACCATAGCTGCCCAATTCGTGCATGCCGTAGCTCATGCTCGGCAAGCGATCTGGGTGCAGTTTGAGGTCATTCAGCATCGCGTTGGCAAAGGTGTCGCCGTCGTCATCCAGTAACTCGGGCTCCCATGAAGTCTCGTTCGCTGCTTCGACGAGTTGAGCAATCCGACCGTGGCTCCGGAAGTGCCAAGACTGGTCCGGTCCAAGTTCCAAACCAAAGGAGACTTCGGCCTTTTCATCGCCGTAACTCCGCATCACGTAAACGGTGCCATAGTCATACATCGGGACCGACCGCTGGGTTTCGGACTTCGCAGGGTCTTGCCAAACAGTGGACAGCAACGGCGAAGCCGCGATTACCGCCACGGCAGCCAGAATCAAGAGGCGAGAAGACATGCGTGCATCGTAGCGCAAGCTAAGGTAGAGCCATGCTTGCAAGTCTGGTGATGTCAGCGATCGCTGCGTGTGGGGCCTCCTCAGCTTGGCCGTCACAGGAAGTTGACTCCTTCCCCGCTGAGGGCACGGTCTCGGCCCCGGCCGGGCAAGAGCAGGTGCGCATGCAGACCATCGCTTGCTTGGGCGATTCGATTACGGCGGGTGCGCGCTTGAGCCAGGCTCGGCACACAGCCTGGCCGAACCAACTACGCGCCCGCCTGAATTTCTCTTTTGGCTACGACCGCATTCAGGTTGAACAACTCGGCGTTGGTGGCGCAACCTTGCTGCGTCACGGCGACCGTCCCATTTGGAAAACGCCGGCCTTCGAGAAGCTTCAGCAACTCGACGTCGATCATTTGGTCGTCATGCTTGGCACCAATGACACGGTGCAGGAAGGGCGCGGCAATTGGGAGAAGGTTGGCGCTTGGGAGGACGACTTAAGCGCTCTCATCGCCGCCGTGCGAGCGCGGCGCCCGCAAGCCAACATTCTGCTTGCCGGTCCCCCTCCCATGTTCCCTGATCAACCCGGCTTGCCGCCCGAACGCAGCGCGGCACTGGCCGTACGCGCGCCTCGTCTCGCCGAGTTGCAAGCGCGCACATTTGCCTTCGCTGCGCTCCACGAAGACGTCGACTATCTCGATCTGAACGGCGTTCTTCGAAGCGGTCGTACGACCGATGGCGTGCACCCAAATGAGTTTGGCCAAGAGGCGATCGCACGCGCGGTGCAAGCTGCGCTCGCGCCCAAGCTCGGCCTCGATTTTGACGCGCGTGCCAGCATGCAACCGGCTCCCTCGGCGGAGTATCGAGCCGGAGCCGGCTGGCAAGGCGGCAGTTGGGCCGATGCCTTCGCGCGGCTGGAATCCCTCGGGCTGAATCACGGCAGCAGTCGACTGGTCTTTTTCGGCGACTCGATCACTCAAGGGCTCACCGGCGATGCGAATCGAGTCAGCCAAGCCGAAGGCAATCGCGCCATCGACCAAGTCTTCGGAGAAGACGGCGCCCTTTCGTTGGGCTTAAGCGGCGACCGCACCGAACACTTGCGCTATCGACTGCGCAAAGGAGCGTTGCGTTGGCTCAGCCCGCGCGTGATCGTTCTGCAAATTGGCATCAATAACCTGAACTCCGGCAAGCATTCCCCGGCAGATACCGCAGCGGGCATTCAAGCCGTAGTCGATGACCTACGCGCGACGCAACCTTTGGCGAGCATTTTGGTTTGCGGCCCCTTTCCGGCTGGCCGTCACGCGGATACACCATTGCGACTTGCCGTCGATGCGGTGCACGCCACGATTGCCAAGATTGCCGACGGCACCGAGTCGAAGATTCTCGGCGGAGCGAAGCAAGTCCACTACCTGGATCTGCGCGGACTCTTCTTGAACGAAGATGGCAGCCCGGGACCCGGAATGGGAGGCGATGCTTTGCACATCAATGCACAGGGGCAGATGGCATGGATGCGTGCCATCGAACCTTGGGTGCGTGAACAACTCGATCGCCCGCTCGTGCCCGAGCTCCCCGTCGAGCTTGGTTGGCTCGTTGACAATGATGACTACCCTTTGGTCAGTCGTCGCTTGATGACTTTAGCGCCCGGCGCTCAGGGTCTTCGCCGTCGCGCGCAACCGTTGCTGTTCAGCTTTGACGCGGCAGATCAGCTGAAGTTGGGCTATGCGGCGGGCTCCTGGGTGATGAATGGGCCGATTTCTACTGCGCGGTCGGCACCGAATGTGGGCACGCCGTTGCAGATCGTGCGTGCCGATGGCAGTCGGGTCGGCTCCAACATTTCCGCAAGCCTGTATGCGACGCAACCGGGCTCGAGCCTGATTGCCTACGCAAACAATCAATCGCTTGGCACCTATGACACTGCAACTGGCACGGCAGCTGAGTTGCTCGGCATCAATCAACTCGGCCAAACGATGCCGCGTTCGGTGCATTGGCTGCCGAACGGAAGGATCCTGCTCGAGCTCGGGCGTATCGCGGGCGGGCCAAGCGGCACCATGACTCCAGGACTCTGGTCGATGGATGCACAGACCGGAGAGGGCACCTGGCTTGGCGAATGCGTCGGCGACCTTCAACAAGTGCTCGACGGAACGCACTTACTGGTGACCCGCGCCGCTCCGCCCTCAGATTTCCAAGGATCGGATTTTTATGCCCCCCGCGAATTACTCGTGCGCGATCTCGCTGCACTCGACGAGGCTCCGATCAGCCTCCTGACTGGGCTGCGGGCACAAACGCAGATCGCTGTCCTGCCCGATGGAGGCTTTGCTTGGATCGACCACGAATGGCGGTTGCGCCGCGCAGCAGGCCCAAGCGCCAGCGACGCGCAAAGGCAAGGAATCACCGATCAGCCCGTGATCGCAACCGGAGTCCTCGAAGTTGTCGCGTACCAAGGGTGGCTCGCCTACACCACACTTGATTTGGCCTACAAGAAACACCTCCACTTGCTTCACCTAAGCAGTGGTCGCCACTACCCGCTCGGCCCGGGCTTCGGCCCCTGCTTCGCGAGTCCGGCAAGGTAGCGGAGATCTCCGCACGATCGCTCTAGGCCTGCCACTGTGCGGCCATGGCGCGCGCTTCATCCAAGCCTTCGAGGCTGCCGACGTCAAACCAACCGCCATCGGGCACGCCCCAGGCGTGGCAGCGGCGCACTTTAGTCAGCCAGACCAGGAAGTGCCCCGGCGCATCGGCCTCGCCGCCAGCGGCGAGGTAGGCATCAAGTAAATCGGGAAGGTCCGGCGGCAGAAAATACACACCGATCGCCGACCAGGGTGACTCCGGGTCGCTCGGCTTTTCGCGGAACGAGGTCACTTCGCACTGGTCCCCTGAGACGACGACTTCGGAGTACTTGCCCGCCGGGATCGGCTCGGGCACGCGCCGCACCAGCAAGAGTGGCGCACTCGGTCGAGCGCGAAACGCTTGGAGCGGCTCGGCTAGGTCGAAGCGCAGCAAGTTGTCGCCGGCCAAGACGAGGTAGCCATCTTCTGAACCCTCGGGAAAGGCTTCTTTCAGAAGGAGAGCCAGGTCAGCCACCGCGCCGCGCGCCTGGCTGTCGTCGCTCGCTCCATTCGGAAACAATTGAACTGGCTCGCGGAGGCGCTCGTTCCACGCGACGAACTCATCTTCAAATCGGGTGGCCAAGACCGCTGCGCTTGCATCGATGGCGCCAGTCGCGCGTGCTTGCTCGAGCAATCGAGTCAGCATCGGCTCGCCACCCACATCGAGTAGCGGCTTGGCCCGGTCCTTGGTAAGCGGGTACATGCGCTTGGCAAACCCGGCAGCGAGTAGACATAACTTCATGCATCTCTTCCTGTGACGATGGGGCGAATCCCCTGAAAGCCTTCGCCGACGACGCGCAAACAGATCTCGTCGAGCACACCGTCGTCTTGGTGCACCACCAAGATCGCCCCGCCCGATCCGCAGAACTTGGACCCCGCTCCCAGGAGTCGCGCAATCTCGATGACTTTGCGATCACGTTGGTCAATCGGGAAGACCTGCGCACGCAAATCAAAGTTCCGATTCACACACTCGATCAGGCTTGCGGTATCGCCCGCCTTCAAGGCTGCCAAACCGCGCTCGACCAGAGGTCGGAACTCTGCCATGACCGCGCGTACTTCCGGGTCGCCGGCCTCCCATCGCTCACGCACCGGAGCGTGAACCGAGCCGCTTTGCTGACCCGGATTCTTGTCCATCAAGATCGCCATCGGCGGCAATAGCGTGGCATCCAATCGTTCGATTTCCATCGAGGCAAAATCCATCGCGATCAGGCCCTCATGGGATTGAATCATGCGGTCCATCGGCCCAGCCGCGATGTCCATCACCTCGGTCTCGACCCGCAAAGCAAGTTCAGCGATGCGTGCGTCATCGGCTTCGATTCCCAAGGCGCTGCAGGCCGCGCGCAAAGCCGCGATGATGATCGCGCTTGAGCCGGACATCCCGAGTTGCTGAGGGATATCGCAATTGGCGTCCAAGAAAAACGTGCCTTGCTGCTCTTCGGTCACCCCGAGCTCGGGCAAAATCTGGCGCGTCGCGCGCAGAATCGGCCATTCGGGAGTCCGCAAATACGGGCTATAAAGGAACCCGCCCGACTCGATCGAGAACAGATCGCCGCGCTCGGGGACATCACCTGGACGCAGCTCCACATCTGCGCGAAAGTTTTCAAATGTGAAGCCAATCCCGCGGCCCCCGTAGAGATCCGACGGATTGCCCAGCAATCCAGCCCGAGGCCATGCAGAGGAGACAATCGTATGCATCACGCGACGCCGCGAGGCGACTCCCTAGACTAGCGATGTGGCCGAGCATTCTCCCCCTGATTCCCCCGAGCCGGTAGCCCCTGGGGGCTTTGATACGCGCGGGCTCCCAATGGTCTCGCCACCAGACCCGGCCGCGCTTGCCAAAGAGCGTGAATGGTTGGCAACGAATGATGCAAAGTCGCTGGGCGGACGTTGGCTCGGCTATCTCAGTAAAGGTGGCCCCGGCTATCTGCAGAGCGCGTTGACTCTGGGCGGCGGTTCGGCATCGGCATCGCTGTTCGCCGGAGCGGCCTTCGGTTATCAACTGCTTTGGGTCGCGCCGATGGGCATGTTGATCGGCATGATCATGATGATGGCCATCGCCCATCAGACGTTGTCGACCGGCATGCGCCCCTTCGAAGCGATGCGCGTGCACGCGGGCGCCTTCTTCGCTTATGGGTGGGCGATCGGAGCGATGCTGGCTTCGGTCATCTGGCACTTCTCGCAATACGCATTGGCTTCCTCGCTGGTGCAAGAGATCTCGATTCTCGGCGGCAGTGAAATCGGCCGGGGCATGGGCGGCGGACTGATCTTGGTTTGGGCCGTCGTCAGCGCCCAGCTGTTTGCGTCCGGATCGAATGGCATGAAGTGGTTCGACCGCCTGCTCAAGGTCTTGATTTGGACAATCGTCGCCTGCTTTGGATACACCGTGTTCCAGACTGGGGTGGATTGGGGTGCAACCTTCAAAGGCCTGATTCCCTTCCGCGTGCCCAGCGATGTGGTGCCCGATGCAAGCAAGCCCGATGAGGTCATTTCGGGGCTGCAAACCGTCATGGCAGGGCTCGGCGCAGCGGTGGTCATCAACATGGTCTTCCTCTACCCCTACACACTGCTCGCGCGAGGCTGGGGAAAGGAACACCGCGGGCTAGCCCGCTTCGACCTGTTCGCCGGAATGTTCCTGCCGTACATCCTCGCGACCGGCTTGATGATCATCGCGACCGCGAACACGATTCATGCCAATGGCGGCATCCCGGGCAAGAGCTTCGGAGTGCTCGATGCGGCGGGCGTGCTCAGCAGCACGCTCGGCGACGGCCTCGGCACCGGCATCTTCTTGTTCGGTCTGCTCGGCATGGTCATGACAACCATCACCATGCACATGGTCAGCGCGGCATTCGCGATCTCCGAGATGTTCGGGCTGAAGTTTGGCTCGCGCGGCTATCGCTTGGCTTTGTTGATTCCAACTCCCGGCTTCTTGGGTGCTTTCTACTGGAGCGATATGGCGGTTTGGGTGGCGGTCCCCACCAGCATCGCCACGGCGGCGCTCTTGCCGATCGCCTACTTCGGCTTCATCAAGCTGCAACGATCGCCGGCCTACCTCGGCGAGAACATGCCGCGCGGAAAGCGTGCGCGCACCATGCTTGGAGCGATGGTATTTGGCACCACGGTCGTGGTCGTCTTCTTAGTCTGGACCCTGATTACCAAACTCTGATCCCCGACCGACGATGAAACAGATTCGCATTGGATTGGTGGGCGCAGGCTTTCTCGCACAAACCCGCCTGCGCAACTACACCCGCACACGCGGCGCGCAACTTGTCGCGGTAGCGGCTTCGCGCGCTGAATCGGCCGAGAAATTCGCTCAGCAAGCGCGTGATGCCGGGTTGGTCGGCGATGGCGAGATGCTCGCACTCCCTTCGGTCGAAGCGATGCTTGCTCGCGATGACATTGAGGTAGTCGACTTGTGTGTGCCGAACCCGCTGCATCAGCCGCTCGCCGAGCAGGCGGCCGCAGCTGGCAAACATGTGATCTGCACCAAGCCCTTGGTTGGCTTTCCCGGACAAACCGCTGAGTCCCCAGGCGACCCAGTACCCGCAGCCGAAGCCATGGTGTCAGCCTGCAAGTCCGCAGGCGTGCACTTGATGTACGGCGAAAACTGGATCTACGCACCGTCGATCCGCCGCGCTGCCGACTTGCATGCAGCGTCAGGCGGAGTGCTGCTGGAAATGCGCGGCTGGGAAGGCCACAGTGGCTCGCACGCGGCCTACGCCAAGGCTTGGGAAACGGCCGGCGGCGGCGCACTTCTGCGCCTCGGGTCGCACCCGATTGGCGCCATGCTTCAACTCAAAGAAGAAGAAGGCGTGCGTCTTCATGGCCGGCCAACGCGCGTCACTGCCGTCACGGCTTGCACCGCCGACCTCAGCCGTACACAAGGTCTCACCGATGCGAACACGCGCATTGCGACAGGCTGGAAGGATGTCGAGAACTGGGGCATGGCCGTGCTGCAATTTGCCGACGGCGCACGCGGGATTGTCTACGGATCGGACAACTGCTTGGGCGGCATGCAATCCCGCCTCGAGCTGTCGAGCTCGAATGCACAGTACCAGTGCAATCTGTCGCCGAATGACCTACTGAAGAGTTACGCCACCGAAGCCGCAAGCTTCGGCGACGAGTACATCATGGAGAAAGTCGACACGCACGCCGGTTGGAATACTCCGATCCCCGATGAAGACTGGTCGTCCGGGCAGCTCGGCATGTGCCAAGCCTTCGTTGCCGATTTGCAACAGGGGCGTACGCCTTTGGCCGGCGGCCAGCTTGGCGTCGAGGTCATGCGCACTCTCTCTGCGGCGTACGAATCGGCGCGTCAAGGGCGCACCGTCCATTTCGACTAGCCTTCGATCTGCTTGCGAAGGTCGACCGGCAGCAAGGCAAGTGGCACCGTGCTCTTGATACGGTTGTAGCCTTGGTTATCCCAGACGATTCTGTAGCCGCCGAAAGAGCTGCTTGCCTCACGGCGCATCAGCGTCATCTCCCAATGCTTGCGACCATCGACGATAATGGGCTCAAGCGAGAACTCTTCTGGAATTTGACGCGCACTATTCTGCGTCTCGAGGAATTGGTCGATATGTGCCGAGAATTCCAAGTCTTTGCGATAGCGTGCCGATTGATGGGATTTGACCCACTCACCGAATCGAATTGCCCGCTCGACCACCGGCAGTTCCGTACGAGCCTCAAAGCGCGGAATCGCGAATAGAGCCGTCAAGCCGGCCACAATCACGATGATCGTCGTCTCAATGAGGCCGAATTGGCGCACCGGGCGTTCGGGAACAGGGGTTTCCATCAGGGGGCAGACTCTGCTCGCCTACATCGACCACACCACAATCGGTTCTTGAGTCGATCGAGGCCGCCCTGTCAGGATGGCGCGCATGGCCGAAGAACTTCGCGTCGGTGCGGTCGATCTCGGATCCAACTCCTTCCACTTGGTGGTCGCCCAAGAATCCCAAGGGCGCATTCAGGTCGTGGACCGGATCAAGGAGCGCACGGGCCTTGGAGCTGGGATTGGCCCGCGCGGCAAACTGGACGAACAAGTCGCCCTGGAATCTCTTCGGTGTCTAGAGCGATTTCAGGAACGGCTCCGCACCGTCCCGCCACGACGGATTCGGGCGGTCGGAACCCGGGCCTTTCGTGATCTGCGCGAGCGATCCGACTTCCATCAACGCGCCGAAGCTGCTTTGGGCTCCCCCATCGAAGTGGTTTCCGGTGAGGAGGAAGCGCGCCTGATTTACTTGGGAGTGCGCGAGATGCAGGGCAGTGCAGGCGGCAAGATGCTCGTCATCGACATTGGCGGCGGCAGCACCGAGGTTGTGGTTGGTTCCGGTGCCGAGCCCGAGATCGCGGAGAGCTTGTCGATGGGCAGTTCTTCGTACAGCCAGCGCTTCTTCCCGAATGGCGAGTTGAAGAAGCGCAACTTCACCAAGGCTGTCTTGCGCGCGCGTAACCAGATCAAACCGATTCGCTCGGCGCTGAAGCGCTACGGCTGGGATCGGGTATTCGGAAGTTCGGGCACTTTCTTGGCTCTCGCGCGCATTCTTGAGGCGAATGCATGGGGCGTGGACGGTCTCCACGCGGGCGGCTTGGACGAACTGCGCGAAACCCTGCTGCGATTCGATTCGATGGACAAGGTCGAGTTGAATGGACTGAAAGAACATCGCCGCGGCGTGCTCCCGGGTGGCCTAGCCATCGCGATCGCGGTCATCGAGGAGCTTGAATGCGAGCGCTTACCTGTTTCGGATGCCGCGCTACGCGAGGGCTTGATGGTTGACCTGCTCGGTCGACTCAGCGACCGCGATGTGCGCGCCGAATCGGTGCAGCACCTCGCCGCGCGTTTTCATGTCGACGCGGCGCAAGCGGAACGCGTTGCGCGGACCGCCCGCCAGGTCTTTGATGCGGTCCGCAAGCCTTGGGGCCTCTCGCGCAGTCGCGAATGGCCGTTTCTGCTTTGGGCTGCGCAGCTGCACGAAGTCGGCCTGGTAATCTCGCACACGGGCTTCCACCGGCACGGCGCGTATCTGATTGAACACAGCGATCCACCCGGGTTTTCCCGCGATGAGACGCGCCTCCTTGGTGAACTCGTCGCCTTGCAACGGCGCCGCATTCCTGCCGATTCACTCAAGCAGCTTGCGCCAACAATGCGCTCTAGCTTCCTGCAGCTCTTGATGCCGTTGCGCGTGGCGGTGCGCCTGCATCGCAGCCGCAGCGATGAGCTGCTTCCCGATTTTCAGTTTGAAGCCACGAAGGACCGACTCACCGTGACTGGACCGATCGGCTGGCGTGAGGAATATCCTCTGACCGAGGACAACCTTCTGGCCGAGGCGCGCGCTTGGCGAGATCATCCGCTTAAGCTTGAGCTCGAAGAAGCGTAGCCTGCCTCGAGGCTAATAGGCCTCGCCAGCCGCAGCCAGCAAGGCCAAGGCTTCGGCTTGGGCGTTCCGACGCGGTTGGCCTTCGGCTGCTTCCAACTGCAAGTAGGAACCATCGGGCTGAAGTTCCCAAGCTGTGCTGTTGTCCTCGAGCCCACAATCGAGCACTTCTTGCCAGATGCGTTTGCGATGCGCCTCCGTCGTGATCGGAAAACAGCTCTCGACGCGGTTGTGCAGATTGCGTTCCATCCAATCAGCGCTGGAACCGAACAATAATCGATCTCCACCCGCGTGAAACGAGTAGATGCGCGGGTGCTCGAGGAATCGACCGACGATCGACCGCACGCGAATGTTCTCGGAGATCCCCGGCACACCTGGTCGCAGGCGACAAATCCCGCGCACGATCAAGTCAATCTGCACGCCAGCCTGGGAGGCCTGGTACAGAGCTTGAATCATGCCCGGATCAGCCAAGCTGTTGATCTTGGCGACGATGCGGGCCTCGTTTCCTCGCTTCGCCGCATCGGCTTCGGCGTGGATCAATCGCAGCAGCGTCGGCATGAGATCCGATGGCGCGAGTACCAGCTTGTGCATCTTGGGCAGGCGCCCCAAGCCGGTCAGCTGCATAAACAGATGGTGCACGTCCTCGGTCAACTCGGCGTCACTACTGAGTAGCCCGATATCGGTGTAGGCCTGCGCCGTGCCCGGGTGATAGTTCCCGGTGCCTAGGTGCACATAGCGACGCAGCTTTCGGCCCTCGCGGCGCACGATCAGAATTGCCTTGGCGTGCGTTTTATGCCCCACCACGCCATAAACCACATTGGCGCCGGCGTCCTGGAGACGGCCAGCAAGACGGATGTTTTCCTCTTCGTCGAATCGCGCACGAATCTCGACAACTACCGTTACCTCGGTGCCGGTTCGCGCAGCGCGCACCAGAGCATCGACAATCTCTGAATCGGCACCTGTGCGATACAGCGTCATCTTGATGGCCAGCACCTGGGAATCGCGCGCGGCTTGAGAAAGGAACTCAATGACCGGCTGGAAGCTCTGATACGGGTGATGCAGAAGCACATCACGACGCCGGACAAGCTCGAAGAGATCTTCGACTCCTTCAAGTTCCGCGGGCAAGCCCGGGGTCCAGGCTGGGAACTTTAATTCGGGCCGTTTCGCCATACCGAAGACGGCGACCATTCGATTCAGATTGACCGGCCCATTGACCTGGTAGAGGTCCTCGGGACCAAGCCGGAATCGCTGCAGGAGGAAGTCCGAGATCTCGGACGGGCAGTTGTCCGCGACCTCGAGTCGCACCGGGTGTGAGAATCGGCGCCGACGGATTTCGCTGCGTAAAGCCTTGAGCAGATTGTCGACTTCCTCCTCATCGACTTCCAAATCCGAGTTGCACGTGACGCGGAACTGATAGCAACCCTTCACCTTGAGCCCAGGGAAGACGCGATCGATATTCGCGTGGATGACCGAGGACAGCAGTGTGAATCCGTCGTAACTTCGAGCGAGGCTGCGCGGGAAGGGAATTACACGAGGCAAGGACCGTGGCACCGGCACCACGGCTCGGCCGACGTCGCGGCCAAAGGCATCGCTCCCCTCGACATCAACAATGAAGTTCAATCCCTTGTTCTGAACGACTGGAAACGGGTGGGCCGGATCCAAAGCGACCGGCGTCAAGACTGGCAGCACTTCGGTTTCGAAGTAGCGCTCGATCCACCGGACTTGGCTCTCGCTCCAGTCACTGCGCCGGAGCAAGCGAATGCCCGAGCGCTCCAGCGCCGGAAGCACCTCGTCGTTCAAGACCCGGTATTGCTCGTCGACCAACTCGTGGGCGATCCGCGAGATGTCTTCCAGCGCTTCGATCGGCCCGCGTCCATCAATGCCCGCCTGGAACAAACCAAATTCGATCTGCTGTTTCAGGCCTGCCACGCGAATCTCGAAGAACTCATCGAGGTTCGAGCTGGTGATCGTCAAGAATCGGAGCCTATCCAGCAAGGGCGTCGTCGGCAGGCTCGCCTGAGCCAAGACCCGCCGCTGGAACTCAAGCAGGCTGAGTTCGCGATTGAGATAGAGCGCGGCGTCCGCCAGCTTGGGATCGAAGCGCGCTTGCCGCGAATTCGCGCGCTTGTTCGGCTTCTTGGGCTTCTTACTCGGAGTCACAGCTTGCTTTGCCCGCCCGTATCTCCCTCGGAATCTCTACCCGGGCTGGCCGCCCATTGTCCGCCCGGCGCGCGGGGCCGGCAAAGACATTCTCACTGAGGAAAAAATGAGGCAATGCCAACGGTGAAAATCCGAATGAGTTCCATACGGGCAGCTTGGCCCAGCCCCCTCCTCGCAAGTAGTCTCCCTGCATGACCTCTCCGGTCCTCGAGCTTGACGGCCTGATCGTCCGCTACGGTAGTTTCACCGCCCTGCGCGGCGTCAGTGCCCAATTCCCTGGCGGGGCGCTTGGATTACTCGGCCCCAACGGGGCCGGCAAATCCTCGATGCTGCGCTCGATCCTTGGCCTCGTGCAGCCTGCAGCCGGCAAGGTTCGGCTGTTCGGACAGGACGCCAGCAAGGATCCGGCCGCGTTGCGCAGGCGAGTCGGATATATGCCGGAGCGCGATACCTGGGTCGGTGGCATGTCCGCGGTGCGCGGCCTCGCCCACCTCGCCGAGATCTGCGGCTTTTATCCCGATGACGCCATGCTGCGCGCCCACGATGTGCTGCACTTCGTTGGCCTCGGGGAAGAGCGCTATCGCGAGGTACACACCTTTAGCACCGGTATGCGGCAACGCTTCAAGTTGGCGGCCTCGCTAGTCCACGATCCGGACCTGTTGTTTCTGGACGAGCCGACCAACGGCCTCGACCCACGCGGGCGGACCCGCATGCTCAACCTGATCGAGCGCGTTTGCCATGAACATGGCATTCATTTGATTCTGGCCAGTCACCTGCTGCCGGATGTCGAGCGCCTGTGCGACCAGGTTTGGGTACTTGATCAGGGCGAAATGAAAAAGAGCGAGCGCATGGAGACGCTGACCGCGGCGGCCCGCGGCGCCAAGCGCGTGCGCGTCGAACGCAACCAAGTTGCCGCCTTCCGTGCGGCCGCCGATGCCGCCGGCTTGTTGCTCGCGCCCGGCCGCAGTGACACCGAGTTCGTGCTGACCCGTGGCGAAGAGCAAGACGTCAGCAGCGCCGAGGTCTTCCGCATCGCCGCACAAGCCGATCTTCGATTGCTCTCGGTGCAAGCGGCTGCCCGCTCGCTCGAAGATGCCTTCCTTGAAGCCCTGACCGGCCCCACCCCCGCACCAGGCAACTAGCCATGGCATTCCGCGCTGCTGAATACGACCGATTCACCGGACCACGCCGCAAGGCCCCTGTTTGGTGGCCATTGTTCACCGCAACCATTCGCCGCGGCTGGGGCTCGAAGTGGGTCCGTCGCATCACCTTCGCGTCGATGATGATGGCCTTGACCGTCACGACGCTGTTCTACTTTCTTTACCAGGTGATCCCGGATTGGCAGGCGCTGTTGAAGCAGTTTGGCCAAGCCACTAATCCTGGCGGGGAAACCTTCGTGATCGACTCGCATGCGTACCTCGGATTGCTGCGCATGTTCGTTTACCCGGTGTTACTGCCGCTTTCCTTGGTCTTTGGCTATGACCTGGTCGCCGCCGACTTGCGCAGTAACGCCTTTGAATCCTACTTCTCGCGTTCAATCACTCCGCTGACCTATCTGGTCGGCCGCACCTTCGCCTTCGTCAGCTTCTTGATGCTGGTGACCTATGCGCCGGTGCTCTGGATTTGGACTTTTGATGTTTCGATCGGCCCGGATGGACACTTTTCCGAGGTCGCTGCGGTTCCGCTTGGCATGGGCGCGGCGCTGTTGGTCACTTCGATCATGCTTGCCCTCATGATGCAAGCGATCACCGCGGTCACGCGCAGTGGCATTTGGACCAACCTTGTGTTTGTCGTGGTCTTCCTGTTCTCCGCCATGCTTGGTGGAATCCTGTATGGCTTGACTCAAAACCCAAACTGGTTCGCCGTCAATCCTCTGCATTGCATTCATGTGTTCTGCTCGCTGTGCATGGGAACCACGGAACGACTCAATCGGCGCCACATGGATCCCACGGCGGACCCGAGCGTGGTCGCCACCGTCATGATTGGCACCATCGTGGTCTGCCTGGTAATTCTCTGGCGGTCCTTGCGCCGCCGGGGGGTGGTCGGATGAGCGATGCCCCTCCTCCAGTTCCACGCTCGACTCCTTCGGCCGGTTCCGTGATCCACTGCGAAGGCTTGTCGCGTTGGTATGGCGAAGTCCAAGGCCTTTCTGGCCTCGACCTTGATGTCCAAGCTGGTGTCGTCGGCTTGCTGGGCCCGAACGGTTCAGGCAAGAGCACCTTCATGCGCCTGCTCACCGGCTTGATTCGCCCCAGCCGCGGTTCGGTCAGCCTGTTTGGACAAGCGATTCGCCCAGGACGACAAGAGGTCTTTTCGCGGGTCGGTCATTCACCCGGAGACGACGTTCACTTCGAGACCGAGCGCGCCGTGGATTTCCTCGCTTTGATTGCGAGCTTGGGCGGCGATCACGGAGCCGCTGCCGTCAAGCGGGCTGATCGTTCGCTCGACGAAGTTGGCATGCTGGACGCGCGCGACAAGCGCCTCAACAGCATGTCCAAGGGCATGCGACAGCGCGTCAAAGTCGCGCAGGCTCTGCTCTTCGACCCGGACTTGCTGCTCCTCGATGAGCCGCTGAATGGCATGGACCCTGTCAGCCGTCGGCACACCCTGGACCTAGTGCGCTCCTATGGCGCGCAAGGGCGCACGGTGGTGCTGGCTTCCCACGTCCTCCACGAAGTGGAAGCCGTCACCGATCACTTGGTGCTCCTGCACCACGGACGACTGCTCGCCGAAGGTCGCCTCGATGAGATTCGCGAGTTGGTGGATCGCAAGCCGCGTCGCTTGGTGCTGAACGGCCCCGACCTGCCTGCGGTCGCGGCGCAGGTCCTCGCCGAGGGTTTGGTCACTGGCCTGTCCTTTGAAGCGGACGGGAAACTCGCCTTGGAAACGCGCGAGTTGCGCCAACTCCTCGACCGCCTGGCTGAAGTCGGCGCGGCCGGTGAGCTGAGCAGTCTCGACGTCGAAGACGAGAACCTTGAAGCCGTGTTTGACCTCTTGGTCGGAGAAACTGCATGAGCACAGCTACGCCAGCTTCCGCAACCGCCTCAGCGGTCCGAGCCTTGCGCGACTACGCGATTCGCCGCCGTCTGGTCGGCCTGCGCATCCTGCCCTCCTTGGCCGTCGCCGCCCTGCCCTGCTTGGTTGCCGTCGTCGCTGCGATGGTCGGCCGCGAGGACCCTTTCGAGCTGTATGGCGAGTTCATCGTGCCGCTCACGATTTACTTCGTCGTTCCCTTTGTCGCGATGTTCTCGGTGCTTCCCCTTTTGGGCGAACTCTATGACAACGGCGCCATTGGCTATCTGTATATCCGCCCCGCACCACGCTGGGCGCCGCTGCTCGGCATCTACCTCGGAGCCATCATTGCGATGATTCCGGTGCTGATCTTTGCTGCGCTTGCACCTGGGTTAATCTTGCTCCTCTCTGGCACCGAGGACAGCATCGGCGATTGGGCAACGCGCATGGCCGGCCTATCGGGTGTCCTGATTCTCGGGGGCATTGCCTATGGCGCGGTTTGCATGTTCTTCGGCGTCTGGTCACGCCGCGCGATCATTTGGAGCGTATTCATGCTGATTGGCTGGGGCGTCATCTTTGGTGGATTGCCTGGCAGCATGCGCAACACCAGTCCGCACCGTTATCTCTTGGGCCTCGCCAAGGAATGGTGCGGAGTCAGCAACACCTGGACTGGCATGTTTGTGCCCGACCCAAGTCCGCCCGGCGTGCTGACTTCGATCCTCGTGCTGACTGGCGGAAGCATTGTGTTCTTCCTGCTTGCTGCGCGAGCGGCAAAGCGGCGCGACGTGCTGTAAGACCAAGCTCAGCAACGGAACGGCGAATTAGACTTAAGACTTCTTCGCCGTCGACTTCTTCGAAGCCGCCTTCTTCTTGGCGGCTTTCTTTTTGGTCACCTTCTTCTTTGCGCTGGTCTTCTTCGACGCCGACTTCTTCGAGCTCGACTTCTTGCGAGCGGGGCCGCCTTCACGGGGCTTGAACTCGAATCCGTGGCGGCCATTCGGCTTGCGCACCAAGCGCGCGGTGAACGCCCGCCCCTTGCGCGAGATGAAGTCTTCGATCCAGTCGGTGTGGCCTGGCTCTTCCGCGAAGTAAGGCCGCATATCCACGCGAGTCATCTCGCGCTTGCACACGGTCCGCGGCATCTTGAGCCCACAACCTTTTTCAGAATCTTCGACGCGGCACTCGTAGTGAGTAGGAGTCTCGATGATTTGGCCTTCGTCACACTTCGGGCAGCCGACAAAGGCGGATGCGTCGACCTGGTAGGAAACCAACTCGGGAGCCACCGCGCCATCGTCATCGGATCCGCGGTAATCCTTGACCGGCTCAAACTCGAGTTTGAGCTCGTCGTTCAATCGAACGCGTCCGGCGTAGGTCTCGCCACGCATACTGACGAAGCCATCGAGCGCACCCGTGTCACGGTCGACGAGAAGCTTCTCGACGACTGGCCGGTTGAGATACCGTCCTCGGAATTCCTTCCAGATCGTGAAGCCACATTCTTCGGCCTCGACCGTTGCCACCGACCATTCTTTGGCTGAATGCTCGGGGATCGCCGCTGCCATGGCATCGTTGAGCGCCTTGAGGAATCCCCCGACTGGCCCGCTGTCCGCTAAGCGGACTTGCACGACACCATTGGTGCGCTTGGGCTGGGCTTCGACCTCGGCAACGCCGGGAAGCTTGGCTGCAACCGCCGCAACTTGATCACACAACTCGGCCAAGGGGATCTTTGCCTCTTTGCCCATGCCTTTGATCGTGACCGCGAATCGATCTCCTTCGGCTTCTTTCGAGCAGCGATAGCCCTTCAATCCTTCCATGACCGGATCGCCATCGCGTGGGCATTTGCCGACCGACGGCACCTCGGTAAACAGGTCTTCGTAGGAAAAGTGGCGGATCTTCTCGGCAAGATCGCGCACGCCTTGCACGACCTGCTCCATGTAAGTCGCGGGGTCTTGCTTGCCTTCCTCGACCAAGTGCAGCTGAGCTTCCATGTCCGCCGTCAACTCGGCCTTGGCCAAGTTGTTGATCTTCAGGCGCTCCAGGAAGTCGATCAACGTGATGCCTTTCGCTGCGGCGCGCAGCGTCTTTCCGCTGCGCAGCACATAGTTTTTGGCGATCAACGATTCGATCGTGTCGGCTCGGGTTGCCGGAGTACCGAGCCCACTTTGACGCAGGTTCTGCACATCGTCCTGATCATCGACATCTTCAAAGGCGTCGAGGTCGAGGTCGGTTGCGGTTTCCATCGCCTTCAGCAAGCTGGCTTCGGTATACCGCTTGGGGGGACGCGTTTGGTCCGCCTCAAGTTCCAACTCGGCGATTTTGGCGGGCGCTTCCTGGCCCGGCTCGACGCCCATATCGCCCAGCAACTCCGAAGGCGAAGGCCGCTTGTCGACCATTTGCCAGCCGGCGAAGACCATGCGGTTAGATTCAGTAAAGAAGGTCGGAAGGCCGCGCACAGCTTCCGGCAATGCTTGTGGCTCGGCGACTTGCACGACCGACTCGCGGACCACTTTCTGCCAACGACTCGGCGTCAGGAAGACTGCCAAGAAACGGCGCAGGATCAACTCAAAGATCTTGGCGTCGTCGCCACCGAGTGGAGTGGCCGGCCAGTTTCCGGTAGGAATGATCGCAAAGTGGTCACCGACTTTCGAATCGTCGAAATGGCGCCCGGTGTTCTTCAGACCATCTTTCAGCAACTGCTGCGCAGCGTCGGTAATCGCTTCGGAGCGCTGCTCTTCGGCAAAGGAGCCTTGATCGACCGCACCGCCCGCAATCGCGCCAATCAACTCATCGACCTTGGAGCGATAATCATTCGGCAATGCGCTGCTATCCGTACGCGGGTAAGTCAGGACTTTATGGCCCTCGTACAGTCGCTGCGCGGCTTGCAAAGTACGCCGCGCCGACATGCCATAACGCGAGTTGGCCTCCTTCTGCAAGGAGGTTAGTTGAAACAGAACCGGTGGCTTACGCGTGCTTTCGCTGACCTTCTCGGTGACGACCACCGGACGATCGACACAGGCATCGCGCAGCGCCCGAGCCGCTTCTTCATCCCAGACTTTCTCGTCGTCCTTGCCCGTCCGGGTGAGCCGATACTGAGCGGCGTAGCTATGCCCATTGGCATCGAACTGCCCCTTCAAGCGCCAGAATGGCACGGGGACGTGGGCCAAGACTTTCAACTCGCGGTGCACCAACAGCGCGAGAGTCGGCGTTTGCACTCGGCCCGCTGACCACACGCCACTTTCGCGGCGCCCTTTGAGGCGCTTGGTGATCCCGCGCGTGGCGTTCATGCCAATCAACCAGTCCGCCTCGGCCCGACAGTAAGCCGCGGAGCTGAGGCCCTGAAACTCGGACTCCGGGCGCATTTCGTCAAAGGCGGTGCGGATCGCGCCATCGGTCATCGATTGCAACCAAAGCCGGAAGACCGGCTTGTCGACCTTCATGTAGTCCTCGATCTCGCGGAAGATCAATTCGCCCTCGCGCGCAGCATCGCAAGCATTGACGATGCTCTTCACGTCCGCTCGTTCGGCGAGCTTGCGAATCAAGCGCAACTGCTTGGTCATGCCCGAGCGCGCCTTGCGCTGGAAGGGCGCTAGCACTGCACCGCTCGCCCCGGATGGCTGTCCCGGCACGATCGGCAAGGAGTCCAGCAGCCAAGCCGAGAGTTCGGGGGCATAGTCCTCGGGGGCTTTCAGCTCGAGGAGGTGGCCGATCGCCCAGGTGATCAGGTGCTCCGGGCCTTCCCAGTAGCCGTCGTGCTTTGCGAACTTACCTGGGAGGACGCGCGCTAGGTCTCCGGCGACGCTTGGTTTCTCGGCGATGATTAATTGCATGGCTGTTGCCCTTCCCGGTGCTTCCGGGGACTGGCGGCTCGCCGTTTCAGATTCACAAGGAGTCCAATTGGCCGAGCCGTGGGTCGGAGGGTAACCCTGCGGGCGCAAGCCCTCAAGTGAGGCCGCCGTGCGAGCACAGAATTCGAGTTTTCCCCCGCCCTAGACCCTTTGTCTGCCGCGACTTAGGAGATGCAAGCTCGAATTGGGGCGGACCGGAGGTTAAGCAGGGCCGAATTCGCGGTCGATAGGCCGATGGAGTCTTTTTGATGACCGACAAACCCCTCCCCCTGTTCGAGAGCATCGCTGCCGTGTTCGGCATCGCGGTCGTTGCCTTGCTCGTCGCATTGCCCTCCACGGGGACTTCCGCGGAGGAGTCCACCGAACGCCTGCTCCGTGAAAACCTGCGTCAGGTACGGACAGCGGTTCGTGAACTGGTTGAATCCGGGCAGACCATGCCTGGAACCTCGGAGGAGCTGCAAGCCATCCTGCTTCAGGACTACCTGACCGAGATTCCGCCGAACCCGATCAACGAGCGCGCGAGTATCCGCATCAATAGCGCTGCCTTCGTCGAGCCACGCGCGAACGGATCTGCCGGTTGGCTCTTCGTCCCGGGAGAACAGCGAGTCGTGCCTGACTTGCCGACGCGCGATCAGCAAGGACGCCCGTTCCTTAGCTACTGATATACCTGTCATCCTCCATGAAGCAGGCCCGACCTTCCGCGGAAGATCGGGCCTGTGGATTTTTCGGGCGAGCAGATTCGCCTAATCGTCGCGGAACTCGACATGGCAAGCCTTGCAGGACTTGCGAACCACATCGAAGGGCGCTTGGGCATCGGCGATGCGGTCTTCCATCAGGGCCGCTTCCAGCTCTCGAGCCCCGGCGAGAGCTTTGACCATCTCGTCGTGGTAAAGCAGCTCGGCGCTCAACAGCGGATCGCTGAGTTTCTGGGACTGTTCGAGTGACTCGCGCAGAATGCGTGCGACGTTGTGCGGATCTAAATCGGGGTGATCGGCTGCGCTCAGGAAACCCGCAGCTTGGATCAACTTCATTTCATCCCAGGTCCGGTCGAGCTTCGCCATCGAAGCTTCGAAATCACTGACATGGGCGATCTCGACCAAGTCTGGAAGCTGAGTTCCAGCCGGCGGCGATTCAAAGTTGCGCACATCACGCCAAAGTCCTGGGTAGCCTTCGCTCGTGCCGGCCTCGGTCAGAACCTCAAGCCCCTGTTCGGCAGAACAGCCCGTCGATTCCATGAGAGCAATCGCAGCGGCCGCCGGCCCCCGGTGCCGCCCGTGGTGGCAATGGAAGTAGAACGGCCCTTCGCGATCGCGCATGACATGCACCATCGCCGCGGACTGTTCGGCCGTGATGCCGTCATAGCCAATTGGAATATGGACGTATTCCAGGCCGTACTTCTTCGCCATCTCAAGCTTCGGGGTCGCGCCGTCAACATTGACGATCGTGCGCACGCCCATACGAGCGAGTTCGGCGTAAGCCTCTTCGGTCTTCGGCTCGGCACCGGAAAACAGCTGATCGTTCAGTCGCAGCAGGCGTTGCACATCCTGACTCTCGATGTGCTCGAAGCCGAGTCCAGAGTCCGAGGCAAGTTGAGCGGACTCCGGATCCTCGGCGGACGGGCCACTCGTGCAGGAGATCACTCCTGCCCAAAGGCCTGCCAGTACGACGAGGGATGCGGGGGTTCTCATGCCGGATCAGATGCAACTTCCGTGCCACGCCTATCCGAGGCGTAGAGGGGGCGAGATGTCACGCCCGGGGAACATCATAAAGCAAGGCGTAAGCCTTGCCATTCTCGATCACCTCTCTTGCAGCCACCGAGGCCGAAGCAAAATCCCGGTAGAGCCCGCTCAAACGCAGCAAAATGGCCGCTCCCAGCTGCGCGACGTGCATTTCTGGGGCAATCGCCATCAGTGCCTTCGCGGTCGCCTGGCGCGCTGCCTCGAGCCGATCTTCATGCGCCTGCTGAGGCTCATGCGGCCAATCGAGGCCAAGATCGGCAGGTTGAAGCCGGAGCGGGCTCTTCAGGCCCTCTTCGAGCAGCATGCCGCGGCTGCGCTCCACGACCGAAGGATCGATCGAGCCCTCGATTCCTTGCAAGATGATGCAACGCTGATGCCCCAAGGAGGCGAGCGCTTCGCCAGCGAGCCCCAAGACCGGTCCCGGCATCGAAGGGACGAGCAAAGGCGCATCCGCGGGGGCGAGCAGCTTGCTGACCTGATCGGGGAGCGAACGCAGCCCAACCTCTTCTTCGACCCGAAGCAGTCGTTCCCAGCCGGAGTCTTCTTGGGTCGGACACCAGCAGGCGAGCCCGCGACGTTCGAGATCGCGCTCGGCTTCCGCTGCGTTTGAACATTGTGCGCCGACCTGATGCTGCCACAAATCACCGAGAGTCGGGCCCCCATCCGGAACCCGCCCGGTTGCCTGAACCAGTACGCGTGCGCCGACCGCCGCCGCCGCCGCGGCAGAAGCCAAGCCAATCGGCGGACTCTGCAACTTGCCTAGCCTCGTGGTCGCGACCACAACGGCATGTTCGGGCAAACGCGGAAAGTTCAGCCGCTTGCGCGCCGCACGCGCAAAACCAACCAGCTCATCGGCAGCCGGACCACGGCCCCGGATCACACTGAGGAAGGCGCCAATCTGGCCGTCACTTCCCCCGCCTTCGAGCATGAGTGCAAAGACCTCTTCCGCCTCACGGCTGGACAAATTGCGCCCCTGCGATGCGGAGAGCGTGCCTCCGACGACACGGATCCATCGGCGCAGGTCGACTTCTCCCATGTCAGGCCTCGAGTTCCTCTGCCAATGCTTGCAGAACCTTGTCGACGTGACCCTTGACGCGAATGTTGTCCCACACGCGCACGATCTTGCCCGATGGATCGACTAAGAAGGTACTGCGCACGATACCCATGTACTCGCGACCGTAGTTCTTCTTGGTGCGCCAGACCCCATACTTCAGAGCGACTTTTGCATCGCGATCGCTGAGCAGCTCAAAACCAAGCTTCAACTTCGCCGCGAACTTCTCGTGCTGACTGATTGGGTCAGGGCTCACCCCTACAACAACTGCGCCAAGCTTCTCGAACTGAGCAAGCGCGGCCTGGAAGTCTCCGGCTTCGGTCGTGCAGCCCGCAGTCAAATCCTTCGGATAGAAGTAAACGACGATCCAGCGACCGCGATGCTCGGTCAAGCGGAACTTCTCGCCATCCGTCGAGGGCAGAGTGAAAGCGGGGGCACGCTTGCCCGCGTCCAGGATGGGGTTGGCCACGACGCGTTGTTGGGGATTGTCCGGTAGGGAGGGACCTCTGAGGGAGGCATACCGGAGGAGGGATTCTGCCGTCACCCTGCGGACTACGCTAGGGCTTTTGCGTGAGTCCTCGCGCGAGCGCAAGCTTCTCATCGGCGATGACGCAAAGAGCGCGCGTTCTCTCGAGAACGCGCGCTCCATTTCAGCGAGAACGAATGTTCAACGACCGCCGTCCACTTCGGGTGCATCAATTTCTTCGATGACCTCGTCGACGATTTCGGAGTCTTCGTCTTCGACACCCTCGGTGATGTCTTCCAGAAGTACTTCCAGTGGCGAAGCTGTTTCCGCGCGCGGGCGAATGTGCGCAAAGTAGCTCGCCTTCTGCTTGTCGTAAGCGATGCGACCATTCACGATTGCCCATTGCACGAAGGTGCGGTAATCAAACAAATCGCCGTCGGTGATGATGAAGTCGGCATCTTTGCCCACCTCAATCGATCCGACACGGTCCGCCACGCCCAGGATACGCGCTGCGTCCAAGGTCACCGAGCGCAGAGCAGCGCCCTGGTCGAGGCCGCCACGAATCGCGAATGCGACTTCCATCGGCAAGGTCAGCAAGTCACGACCGGCCAAACCACCCAAGCTAATGTTGGTTGAGCCCGGAAGAATCGCAAACTCGACTCCGGAATCCCACAGGATGCGCGCGTTCTCGATGCTCCAACCCGAAGGACGGTTGAGTTCCGCGTCGGCCCAATCTTTGTCGCGCGCGGTCAACACCATCGAGGCACCGGTGCGCCCGATGCGAGGGGCGAGCGTCCACGCTTCCCGGCCGCCGAAAATTACGGCCTGCATCGGGAACTCTTCCAAAAGCTCACAAACGGAGAGCAGATCCCCCGCCGAGTCAGCATTGAAGCGCGCCATGCTTTCGCCTTTCAACAAGCCGACCATCGCCATCGGGACACCTTTGGTCCCGGGCTCGGTCAGATCTTTCTCGCCCAGCTTCTTGTCGAGCTCGTACTGACGTTGCTTGCGCAGGTATTCACGCGCCAACTCCAAGTTTGCTCGAGTGCTGCGTCGCCCCGAAGGCGAGTTGCTCGAGTAGCTCAAGTTCACCCACTCCGTCGTGCCAAGCAAATGACCGTCGAGAGTGCCGCGCGTCAACTTGCCAATCGTTCCGCTCGCTTGCACGGTCGTCAGGCCGCCAGCCAGAGCCAAATCGACGTACAAGGCGAAAGGGTCGAAGCTGTCGACACTTTCAGTACCGCGCCCCGGGATGATGCCGCGGGATTCCACCGCAATCAGCCCCGGATAAACGCGCATGCCATCGGCATGCACGATGCGAGCGCCGGCCGGCACGGCAACCTCTTGGCCGACCTTGAGCACACGACCGTCTTTACAGAGCACGGTGCCGCCCATGACCACGCCGCGCGTGACGGTGTAGACATCGCCGCCGACAATCGCCAGGTACGGGCTGTTCGGATCTTCGGAAGGCTCAGCATCGGTGGCTTCAGCTTCATCAGCCGGCTCCACCTCCGTGACTTCTTCGACGACTTCTTCGGTCGCCGGTTCTTCTTCAACCGGCGGCTCTTGAGCCGGCGACATGCCCCAAGCCGGGGCGGTAAAGGCCCCCATTAGGAGCCCAAGTAGCAGGGAACGGAAGCGAATCGACA
This sequence comes from Planctomycetota bacterium, assembly GCA_040264055.1. GTDB lineage: Bacteria > Planctomycetota > UBA1135 > UBA1135 > UBA1135. The sequence continues at coordinate 22,361 of JBDQJC010000016.1, read as the reverse complement.
TGGCCTAGTTCTCCTTGTCCTCTTTGGCCCGGTCGTAGATGACCTCGCCGGCAGCGACTAAGTGGCTCACTCGTGCAAGCGGGTTGAGAGGATCCCCTTCGAGGATCACGAAGGAAGCAGGCGCGCCTGATTCCAAAGGGGCAATGAGCTCTTCTTGGCCCATTGCGGCGGCGGCTTCGACGCTGATCGCGCGCAAAGCAGCGTTGCGATCCAGGCCACTGTTGACCAAGTCGCCCACGCCAACGCGCCAGCCTTCCACGGCGCGCAGCGAACTCGTCGAGCTCGGCAAAAGAACCATCTTCTTGAGGCCCGCGGCGAGAAGCTCGGCCGGCAGACTCATTTGCAAGCGCGTGGATGGCAAAGTCGAAATCTGCGCAGGGACATAAACCCGCACGCCTGATTCAGCAATCGACGCGGCGACCTCGTTGAGGTTGGTCGAGCGACCGTGATCCAGGACGACTTCCCAAGCGATTTCACGTTCGCCCACGATGTCCAGCCAATGCAGCCATTCGCCTGGCGACGAAATCCAAATCTGGACCACGCGCTCTTTGTTGATCAGATCAATGATCGGCTGAATGTTCGGGTCGATGCGAGGAGCTTCAAACTCCTTGGGCGGCTCTTTGTCCTCGCCCTTCTTCGGGTCGTCGGCAGCTTTTCCGCCGCCCTTGCCTTCCTCTTTACCGCCTTCCTTCTTCTTGGCTTCCTCGGCTGCGGCCTTCTGCTTCTCTTCCCATTCCTTGCGAGCCTTCTCCCAATCAGCGCGGGCCTTGGCTTCCTTCTCGATCGCAGCGTCGGCATCGGTGAAAGCCTTGCGCAACAGATCCTTTGACGACTTGTTCATGTCAATCGTCATCATCAGATGCAGGTCGCTGACCAGAGCATCCTCGGAAAGATTCTGTGCATCGCTACGCACCACCGAAGTGCGACCGGGGATGCCCGAGCCGGGTGGCACCAGACCAAGCAGCAGCACACCGGCTTCACGAAGCTCACCCAGGGTGTCTTCATCCGCGCGGTAGACCTCGGAAGCAACGTAACGGCCGTAGCCACCGCGGCCGCGGGAATCGCCCGGCAGCAAACTTGACTGACCAAGGACAAAGGGAGGCATGGCGACGGACCCGGTACCTCGCAGGTCAATCACGCGAGCATTATCGGGGACGATGACCGCCTGGCCGATCCGTTCGATGACGCCATCGCGGACGACGATGCTCGCATTTTGGAGCGGGTCGCCGACGAGGGTCTCGATGTGATCGAGGCGGTAAACGGTCGCCTGCCCGGTCGGCTCGTCACCTTGAGGGGTCGCGAGCGGGAGCGCGGATAGCAGGAGGGCTGCGAACATGGATCAGTAACGCTGTCCTTGACTGATGTCGTAGACGATCTCGCCGTCCACAATCACGAGTTGGACCGGCGAGCGGGGATCAAGTGGTTGGCCTGCCTTCACGACGATGTCAGCGTCGAGGCCAGGCTGGAGGGTGCCGATACGATGATCGGCCATGATTTGTTGAGCCGGTCGAACATTGATCGACTCAAGACAGGTCCAGGTCGAAGCGCCCAACCGTTCGGCGAGCGTTGCCTGGTAAAGGTATTCCTCGGCTGGAACCACCGGAGCGTCGGTTTGCACCGAAATGTCCGTGTTGCCACCCGATTCGTAGGCTTCCACGAGACCGCGCACTTGGCCGAGCCCGTTGAAGTTGAAATCGAAGTTGCGTGGGCCCACATTGAGCCGCGCGTTGACAGCCGCGAGAGCGCGGGCCGTCATGTAACCGTTAAAGCTGGCGTGGCTCACGACCACTGGGACCTGCGCTTCGATTTGGAACATGCGCACGGTGCCATAGGTATCGCGACCCCCGGCGGTGTGCACCAGGTATGGAAACTGGCCCTGCGCAATCGCAGCAATATGCGCGACATCAGGGTTTTCGTCCAAGCTGTCCGCGGCAGCGACGACAGCGGCACGATCGAGCCACCAGCGCAGCATCCACCACATGCCCATGCGCGCCCCGCCCAAGTCGCTGCTGCGTTCGGGGTTGTACCCCTGCGCGACTTTGACCGAACCTGGGTGGCGCAAAATGCCTTCATCAATGTGATTGATGTGTGGCGCGACTTTTACTAAGACGCCCGCGCCCGACATGTTGGTGCCCGAACCCGGAATGGCGTTCACGGTCGTGACCCCACCCGCTGATGCGTCCTGGTATTGCAAGTTCCAGGGTCGCACCGTATCGAGCACGCGTAGCTCGGGGTTGTTCGGATTGACCATATCGTTGATGTCTTCCCAGCTGCCGGTTTGCACATGGTTGTGCAAATCGACGCCACCGGGAAAGGCCCAACTCTTCGGGAAAGAATGGTGCGCGTAGCCGTCCGGAATCTCGAGCTCGGCTTGGGTGCCCACCGCAACAATCCGTCCGCCCTCGACAATGATGCGCGCATTGTGAATGACCTCACGCGAGGTCATCGGCATGGCGACACCAACGTCAATCACCTTGCCGGCCTCTTGGGCGGCGAAAGCGAGGGCGAGAACAGACAGCAGCATGGCTTAGAAGCGACGACCGTCCTTCGCGTCGTAGACCAACTCGCCACGCACCCAAGTCTTGATGACGTGGGATCGTGGATCGATCGGATTGCCCGTCCACAGCACTAGGTCAGCATCTAGACCATCGCGCAGTGAGCCCGCAATATCGTCCATCTTCAAAGCGATGGCCGGATGGCGTGTGATGCCGAGCAAACCATCGCGACTGGTGCCTGCGCCGAGACGCACACCCATCGCTGCTTGGTAAGGCAACTCTTCCTGTGGAATGACCGGAGCATCGGTGTTGTACCCGAGCAGCAAACCGTCAGGGACGTGCTCGAACCAACCCGCCGCGTTGCCGCGAACTTGTGCCGTCGTGCGGTCCCAGAGGAATTGACGCGGACCGTTCATGACGGGCACGTCGTACTTCACCGCAAGCGCCCCGGCTTTGAAACCGTCAAAGGTTCCGTGGTCAATAAAGGCCGGGAGACCCAGCTCTTTCTTTTGCATCACAATCGTCTGCATGACGACCTGATACGCCTGGGTGTGCACTGAGATCGGCACCGTGTTGTCGACCAAGCCGGTGAAGTTCTCGTACATCGGGTTGAACTCGGCGTTGCCGGCACGGTAATCGTCGACCCATTTGATGCCCTGGCGCAGCGTGTTGCGCGTGTTCCAGTTCATCATGGCCCGTCCGACACCGAAGGCGTAACGCTCGGGGTTACCCGCTTGCGCGACCTTGAGCGAACCAGGTCCGCGCACCACCATGTCTTCGACGGTCTTTCCGGCAGTCTTCACGAGCATGCCAAAGCCGCCCATGTTCGAACCCGATCCAGGAATGAACAAGGCACTGGTGATCCCACCCGCGACCGAATCAAGCAAGTACGGATTCTCTGGCTCCAGAACTTCATGCGTCTGCTGCCCAGGGTTGGTCAGATAGACATTGTCGTTCAGGTCACGCAGCGAACCAGCGACGTGGTTGTGGGCCTCGACTGCACCAGGGCACAGCCAGTTGGCGCCCAAGTCAATAACTTCGGCGTTGGCAAAACGAGGATCGCTCAGGATGTCGACCGCACGCCCCACGGCGGCAATCTTCTGACCCTGCACGACCACCGCGCCATTGTTGATCATGTCCTGCTCGGCAGCCGTAAAGACTTTTGCCGCACGCAGAATCACAACCGGTTCAGCTTCTTGCGCGGGCGCAAGCAGCGGAAGGAGAGAAAGGAGCAGTGCGATCATTTCTGCGGGACCTCCTGGCCATTCACGAAGACGTGGGTGACCCGCGTACGCAGATCGAAAGGTGTGCCGTTGTGCACCACAACATCGCCGTCGAGGCCAGCCTTCAGGCGGCCAACACGGTGACTGATGCCAAGCAGGTCAGCAGCACCTGCGGTCAAGCCGTGCAGCGCTTGCTCAGAACCCAGGCCGTAGCGAGCAGCCATCGCCAGAGCTTGCGGCAGCATGGCCGCGCGACGGCCATCTGCACCGGATTGGAATGCGTAGCCCAAACCGAGCTCGTTGATTTGAGCAGCAGGCACAACATCGCTGCCGTTCTCGCGCCGCACTAACTCAGAGGGAGCCACAATGCCGATGCCTGAGCTGCGTAGCAAATCTGCCACCTCGGCGGCCTCGGCACCTCCGACCAGCTGCATTGGCAACTTCGCTTCGGCAAAGGCGTTGATCGCCGCACGAATCTCTTCGGCACGATCCGCCCAAACCAAAGCAACTGCCCGGCCTTCGTAGACCGCACGCAGACCCTCGTAGCGCGCATCGATACGCGGCGGCTGAGGCCCAGCATCTTTCTTCACGCGCTTGCGCGTTGTCTTTGCCGGACCCGAATCGACCTCGGTGCGGTTCATTTCAAACTCGACCGAGCCCAGGCCAGCAATGTCGATCGAGACATTCATGTGATCCGGCGCATCGACGACGCCCTTCATCGTGATCACCATGCCTTCTTGTTCGATCTCGAAGATGCCCGTCTTGGTGTCGGCATCCCAGGTGCCTTCGAGCTCGGCCTCTTCGCCGGGCGCAAACGGACTTGAGAAGATACCGGTCAACTTGGCACCTTCGTGGAAGAGGCGCGCTTGCACGGACATCGGCTCAGGAAGGCGCTCGTCCTCGATCATGCCTTCCCAGAGGCCGTTGACCGGGTCGACTTCGACCACAACTTCTTCTTCCTCAGCAGGCTTCGCTTCTTCTTCCTCAGCAGGCTTGTCTTCTTTCTTTTCGACCTGTGCGCCTGTGGCGAGTCGCTTGCGCAAGTCGGCCTCGGAAGACTTGCGGTCTTCCGACTTCTTCTTGCCTTGCTCCTCTTCCCACTTAGCACGGTCTGCGCGGTACTTCTCCCACTTGTCAAAGTAGGACTTGCCCGCACGCAGTTGTCCGCTGACCAAACCGTCGACACCCGTCACGCTGTTGTTGCGTCCGTCCATCAACACAAGGCGCTGATCGGCGACATAGGCATCTGCGCCTGGACCGGCAGCCGTCTTGACCGCGGTCGCGAGGACACCTTGGGCCGTCACGCTGGAGGGGCCGATGACCGCCGTGGTGATTCCGGCACGAGCCAGGGTCTGCCAGCTTTCCGACTCGCGCGAGTTCGAGGCGAGCAGCCCCATTTCAGCGCGAGCATCCCAGGACCGTCCGACAGCTTGGGTGCTTCGTGCATCGATGAAGCCGGGAGTCAGGTGAGCATCGGCACCAGCATCGACAATGCGTGCACCCGCTGGGTGTGGCACGGTGCGACCCGCGGCGACAATCTTGCCGTCTTTCAGCAGGACCTCGACGCCGCCGGTCAACGGAGCGCCATCGCCCGACCAAAGCGTGCCAGCGCGCAAGACGACGGCATTACTCACTGCCATCTCTGCTGCTTCGGCGCGGGAGCTTCGATCCCATACCTTTTCGCCTTCGATGTAAACCTGACCAACGCTGGCGGCTGCATCGAGAGGGTTGCCGTGAATGACAATGAAGTCGGCATCACGACCTGTGGCCAAACTGCCGACCCGATCGCTGACGCCAAGGATCTCGGCGGCCGTCTTGGTGACGCCGTTCAGAGCCTCTTCTTCATTCAGTCCGAAGGCCATTGAAGCAGCGGCAGATTCCAGCAGCCAAGTCCAGCGACCATACGCCGAAGGGCTGAGTGCAACCGATACCCCAGCATCGCGCAGCTTGCGCAGTGCATCCGGAGCCGGTGGCTGCCAATCTGCGCCCAAGTCAGGCAGGCTGGTGAAAAGCGGCGGGTGGAAAACCACCGACGCGCGCTGACCACCCAGGGCCTCGGCCAAACCATCGGCGTGGTTGCCGCCATCGATGACGACCGGCGTGCCCCATGCATCGGCGAGTTCGAGTGCACCGCGAATTTCACCGCCACCATCGGCGGCAACGCGCAGGGTGCCCTTATCGCGCAGGAATCGCGCCATCGCGCGCGAGTGCAAATCATCTGCCCCCCACTGCGAACCCACGGCGCTTTCACGCAAGGCCAGCAAAGCGCCAGCACGGGTCATCGGAGCTTGACGCTCGGCGGGAACGATGGGGTTCTCGTTCGTCGGAGGAACCGGCGGACGGAAGTAGACCGGAGGGTTGTAGGCCTCGGGTAGCAGCGAGACGCGCAGGTCGCCTTCTTCGCGGAGCACGCGGTTGTCGCCGCCTGCTTTCACGACTGCCCCACGACCACCCACCAAGCGGCGACGGTCCGGGGACAGATAGAAGGAGGTGATGCCACGCTCCAGCACACGATCCATTTCTAGAAACGGATCAAAGTCGTCGAAGGCGCGCCGGTGGGCAGCCATCGATCGGTCGCCTTGGTTGCCGTTGCCCGTGACCGGGCTGTCAGCAGCAACCAAACCAGGCATCAAGGTGACTTCACCGAGATCCGTGACCGCGAGAAAAGGAGGAAGCTCGGACTCATCCGCGACGACCGCGGCGACCTTGCCATCTCGGACCAGCAGAAAGGCATCTTCGTGCACGGTCGAACCGTCCACGTAGATCTTCGCTGCGTGGTATGCCTGGAGTTCGCCTTCACCCTGCAGCCAAGTTGGCGCCGGTGCGACCTCGTCTCCGCCTAGGCTCGAGATCGCCGGAGCGGCGATCGCGGCCAAAGCGGCCAAGAAAAGAAATCGTTTCACTGGTTGCTTCCCTCCAGCAGACGCTGCAGACGCTGGTCCGTGGCGCGGTCATAGACCTGGTTGCCACGCAGCCAAACATGCAGAACTTTGGAGTCTGCGGCGAGCGGATCGCCGCTCATCAGCGTGAGGTTGCCCATCGCACCCTCGACCAAGCTGCCGACCTGACCTTCCAGCCCCCACAACTTGGCAGGGTTGGTCGTGACGAGAGCGAAGGCGTCTGCCTTGCTCATGCCTTCGCGTACACAAAGTGCCGCTTGGTAGCTCAAGCGGTCAGGACCCATGCGGTTCTTTTCGGAACCGATCGAGAAGGTGATGCCCTTCTCAGCGAACACCTTCGGAGCGAAGGTGCGCTTCTCTTTGCCGCTCACTGGATCGATTTCGACTGCTTCGAGACCACCCACCAGAGCGACCATCGCGTTCGCCTCGGCAAGCATGTCTGCAGCCTTATGGGCATCGGCCGATACCACGTAGACCACGTTTTCTAGGCCGTGTTCCTTGGCCCAGCGCAAGCCATGCGCGACATCGGTCGCGGTCGGACAAGACAGCCAAAGGCGCAGGTCACCGTTCAAGATGTCGACCATGCCGCGCTCGGAGTCATCGAGATCCTCTTCCGAAATCAGCGCCTTGCCAGGGAAGTCATCGCCGAAGCGCACGTAGCCGCCCGCGTCGTCGTGCGAGTCGCCATCGCTTGATTCGTCGGCTGGCTCATCGCCTGCCTTGGCAGAATCAGCTTCGGCAGCTTCGCCGTCGAGCAAGGCTTGCCCCTTGCGACGCAGAGCGTCTTTCAGAGCTTCTTCGGCTTCGCGCAGCTCGGCCATCTGAGCGCTGCGGCTCCAGCCAAAGCGCGGGCCGATGGCGATCTTCATGCCCATCGTGTCGGCGAGGGCCATCTCTTCGACCGTCATGCCGTAGGGCGCAACAATCTGACCGAGACCACCGATGACCGTGTTGTTACCGGGAATCACACCCAAGGCAGTCACTCCACCGCGAAGCTCGTCTTCAAAGAAGAAAGAGACCGGATCGATGGAATCGGCAACGTTGAGGAAAGGCGCGACCGGCACGTTTTCGTTGGGTCGGTCAAGACCGTTCGAAGTGTGCGTTTCAGCGAAGCCAGCGAACAGCACGCCGTTCGGGTATTCGTGCAACAGGACGTCGAAGGGAACTTCGAGGTCGGCACCACCGACTGCGACGATGCGACCGTTCTGGACGATCACTGTGCCGTTTTCGATGACTTGGCCTGGGCCAGCGATGACTTTGCCAGCGCGTACGGCGACAGCGCCATCTTGGGCAAGAGCCGGAGCGGCGAGCAGGCCGAGGGCCAGGGCGGGTAAGAGGGAACGGGAGGGGATCATGTTCTCCGAGTTGCTATGCGAATGGGAGGATCAGCGGTTGTCGACGACGACTTCGCCGTCAATGACGACGAGCAAGGGGCGGGAAGAATGCTCGAGCGGATCGCCCGACCACAAGACAAGGTCGGCGTCGTAACCGACCGCAACCGAGCCAACTCGGTCGCCCATACCGCAAAGCGCGGCTGGACGCGAAGTGATGGCCGCAATGGCCGCTTCGCGCGGGAGGCCGTATCGAACGGCCCGACGAGCTTGGTGAATCAAGCTCGCTTCTGTGGCGAGTGCATCGTGGCCTTCTGCGCCACCAATCGCCATTTCTACGCCGGCTTCAAGCAGTAGCGCAGCAAGTGCAGGAGTCGAAAGATTGCCTTCCGAGAAGCGACCTTGCTGCAAACCGCGGGCGAGCTCTTTGCCGCCGATGCTCAAGACCACATCGCGCACGAGTTCGTGCTCGGGCAGCATCGGGTTGAGGCCATCTTCGTGGTGATCGTCGTGCAGCGAATCGTTCGGATCGATCGGCAGGCCCCACTCGTTGCGAGCGACACCACTGCCATCGGTCGCGCGACCGTCGACTTCGCACTGATGGTGCACCGGGAAGGTCGAGAAGCTGCCGACTTCGACGACGAAGGCGTCCTCGTGCAAATGCTCACAGCAGATCTGCGGCGGTGCGGCAAGGAAGCGCATCTCTTCGAGGCTCGGCCCCGAAGCAATCGAACGACGAATGTAGTCGTAGCCGGGGCCAGCGATCACAGCCACCTTGGCGGCCGCGAGCAGCTCAGCGGCGCGGTGCGCTTCGGTGCCCTCTTCAATCACGAAACTCTTCCAGCCGAACTCTTCCGCCAGACGCAGTGCGGTCTGCACATCGTTATTGCGACGCGCATGCACGCGGATCGGAATCTCGCCATTCATGGCGGCGACGACGACTTCTAAGTCTGCGTTGAACTCGGCTTCGCCGGCCTCGCGCGCGACCGCGTATTGCTTGGCCGCGTAGAACATGCTGCGGATCGACCAGACCGTTCCCATGCGGGTGGTCGGGCGACGAATCATGAAGCTGTTCGGGACACGACCCGGCGCACGGTTGCCCATCGCCACATCGTTGCCCAGGCTGATCTTCAGAGCAGCCGCGTCATTCACGATCTGGGCAGCCGAGCCCTCGTCGGCAAACAAGTCAACGCTTTGCCCGCCCGAGGTCTTGACGATCGTCGCCAAGCCACCAAAGGCGTTCAGGGAGTCAGGCGTCAGGAAGGCTGTCGTGACACCCTCGCCCGCAGCCCGCGAGAATGCCGCCGAGTCGAGGTTGACGATCGTCGCCAACTTCAGGCTCGCGGTGGTTTCGCGCGATTGCTCGACGGTCGAGTTATCGATCGCCATGTAGCTGTAGGCGTCAACCAAACCCGGCGTCATGTGCACACCTTCGAGGCGCGTTGCGCCGTCCGGGGCATCGCCACCCGGGACGACTGCACTGATCTTGCCGTCGGTGATCGTGATCGTGACGTTCTCAAGCACGCGACCATCGCCGACGTGCAAGTAATCCACGACGTACGAGGATTCGCCAGAGGTCTTCGGTTCATCGGGCAGCACAACCGGAATGGTTGGCGCCGAAGCGAATGAGAGAACAGAAGTCAGGAGCGGAGTGAGAAGCATGAGTTACTCCGAGTCAGAGGCGCGGAATGCGGCCTCGCCGTTGATGAGAACAGAAAGAATCTTCGCGGACGGATCCAGCGGATGAGCCGACCACAGAACCAGGTCGGCGCGGCGGCCCTTTTCGATGGCGCCGATCTGATCGGAACCGACAAAAGCAGCTGCGTTGCTGGTGATCGCGGCCATCGCGGCCTTGGGATCACCAGTGAGTCGCGACATAGTTGCGGCCGCGCGACGCAAATCACCAGGCTGGCGGGCGCCAGCGGGGCTCCAGGTGCCGAAGCAGAGATGCACCCCGGCCTTGTGCAAACGCTTCAGCGTTTCCAGGCCACGCGGACTCCAGGCACCCACACCCGGGATCGGCATGCCAGCCATTTGGCCCTTAAGTTCACCGCCGTAGGAAGCGGCGTCGCCCCACATCATCCAGCTTGCCTGAATGTCTTTGCCCAACGCTGCGCGTACCGCGCGAATCGCGGCAGCATCGTCGACATGAGCCAAGACGCCGCGATCTGCGACACCCGGAATGCGTGCCGAATCAGCCTTGTCGAACAACTCGATTGCACCGACCAAACTGCTGGGGCCGAATGCGCCGTCGCCCACTCGGCTAATGACCATCGAGAGGACCTGGCGCGTGCGCCCCGCGAGCATGCGGTTTTCGCCACCGCTTGCGACCAAAGCGCCCCACCCGGCTTGAATGTTATTGGGCTCGGGAAGAACTTGCGCCGAAGTGATTCCGGCAGCGATCAGCTTCTTCCAATCTTCGTCGGCGAGATCGACTGCGTCGAAGGCGCGCAACATCGGCGTCAGCGCACGCGAATCTTCGAGTGCCGGCTGATCGGTACCGTAGGCGCTGAACGCATCAACGAATCCTGGCGCGAGTACGCCGTCGACCTTCCAGCGACGTGCACCGCTCGGAAGCTCAAGATCGGCGCCGACACCAAGGATGCGACCATTCTGGACCAAGACGGTTTGACCTTCAGCGGTCGAACCATCGGGCAGGATCACATGCGTGGGCTGCAAGGCCCAAACGGGACCCTGGGAAGAGGCTTCTTGCGCCGGCAAAGCCGGAGCGAGAGCAAGGAGGGATGTGGCGAGAATCACCGCGTTACTTGGGCGAGTGGGTACGGAACGGCGCCGAAGCGTCGAAGGGGCTTGCGCCACCAAACAGAATCATGGACCCGCTTGCGCCGCGTTGCACGGCACCAGCTTTGCCCCCGAGGCCGAGCAGCTCGGCTGGGGTGCTTGTGAGCGACTTCCAGACTGCGTCTTGATCGACGCCTTCAGCGATCAACTCGCCGGCCAGAGTCAGCAACATGGGGCCGAGGTCACGACCACCCGAACCAAGCGCCACGGAGACGCCCGCATCGTGGTAAGCCTTGAAGTCGGCAGCCAACTTGCCGTCGCTTGCAAGTTGACGGGAAAGGTCGAGCACCACACCAACCCCGAGGTCGGCCATGGCCTCGGCATGCTCGGTCGCGCCGGCACCACCTGCAATCAACAGGTGCAGGGAGTGTTCCTTGGCAAGCTCGAGCGCGACACCCACAACTTGGGCATCGTCTGCCTGGACTCGCACCGGCAACTTGCCGTCGATCGCATCCAGGATTAAATCGCCGGCGATATTGCGCTTCGGCTCGGCAGGGCGCTTCGGACGGGTTGGCCGCTTGTCGTCCTTCTTCTTTTCGTCCTCTGCCTTCGCGCCGCCCTTCTTGGCATCCTTTTCTGCCTTCTTCTTTTCGTCCAAGTACTTATTGAACTCCTCTTCGAACTTCTCGAGGGACTCTTGGTAATTCTCCATGGCCTCGGCGTGATCCTCGCGCGAATCGCGAAGGGCCACTGCGCTCTCGAAAGCTGCGCGCAGCTCCTGGCCACGCACCTGCACCGCGGAACCCGATCCCGTTCCGGCTAGATCGAGCCAATCGCGGCCGATCGCGTAGGGAAGGTTGTCGACCGAAAAGCCAGATACAAGCCCTAGGCCTCGTTGAAGCGGTCCGTCCGTCCTTCCGAGGTACACAAAGCCGACCCCGGAGCTGCGCAGAGCTTCGACGCGCGCCGCCAGCGCTGCGTCGGCTCCGGGCAAGAGTGCCGGGAGGTCTTCAGCCAAACGCGACTGAGGGAGAGGGCGGCGCCCCCCATCTCGACCCGACATCGGCAATCCTGACCAGGCATCGACCACCGTCGGAGCCAGCGTGCCGGCAACTTTGATGATGGTGGGCTTCTGCGTTCCGAAAGCGGTGCGCCGTTCTTGTGGCGCCGTTTTCGAGATCATCGTGATGACTCCCTTGTCGAGGGTCACGAACGCAGGAGACAGCATGCGGCCATCGGGCAGCCACGCGGCGTCTGCTTCGATGGTGTAAGTCCGCTCATAACCGCCGGATTCGGCGCTTTGAGCGAGAGCATGCGAAGGTGGAACAGCAACGGTCGCCAGGAAGGCGAGCGCCACCGCCCGAAGAGAAAATTGGCGGAAGGAGGGACGCACGGAGCGAGGGATCCCGGGAAAATACGAGGGGCCCGGTGCCGAGGATACGAAGCAGCGTCTCTTTGTTTGAAGCATTTTCTATCCTTAGCGCATGGAATCTCGCGAAACCGCCGTTCATCCGACGGCAGTGGTCATGCCCGGCGCCGAACTCGGCAGTGGTGTGGAGGTCGGTCCGTACTGCGTCATTGAACCGGGTGTCGAGCTCGGTGACGGCTGCCGACTGTCGGCATTCGTCCACCTGCTAGGCCGGACAACAATCGGTGCGGGGACGACTGTGGGGACTGGATCCGTTCTCGGATCCGAACCCCAAGATAGGGCATTCTCTGGCGAACGTACAAGAGTGGAAATTGGATCCCATTGTCAAATCCATGAACATGTGACGGTTCACAGGTCAACCAAGGAGGGCAAGACCTCGATCGGAGACCGCGTGATGATGATGGCGAGTTCTCATGTAGGCCATAATGCAACTGTCGAGAACGATGTGGTCATGGTTAACGGGGCCGCCGTCGCGGGGCATGGATTCGTCGGCGAGCGCGCCTTCCTTTCGATGGGCTCGGCGGTCCATCAATTTGGTCGCATTGGTCGACTCACGCTCGTTGGCGGCGGCTGCATGGTCACGCGCGACGCTCCCCCCTTCTCGATCGTGGTCGGCAACTACCCGGTGGTATGGCGCGGACCCAACTCGGTCGGACTCAAGCGGGCTGGATTTGAAGACGCAACTCGCTCTGCCATCCGACGCTCCCTCTTCGCTATCTTCAGGCACCCCGGCGGCGTGATCCGCGGTGCAGAAGAGCATCTCGATCACTCCGTCAAGGAAGTGGTTGAACTTGCCCGCTTCGTTCTCGATTCGCCGCGCGGAGTCTGCGCGGCCCCGCGCAACGCATGAGCTCCATCCCCAAAACCATCGACACCCTGTTGAAAGAACACCGGCACTTCGCGCCGCCGGCAGACTTTGTTGCGCAAGCGCACGCCAAGGATCCTGCGATTTACGCACAAGCGGAAGCCGATCCAGAAGGATGGTGGGCTTCTTGGGCCGAAGAGTTGCAATGGGATCAACCCTGGACGCGGGTTTGCGATTGGTCGGGTGCGCCCTACGCCAAGTGGTTCGTGGACGGCAAGCTCAATGCGAGCGTGCAGTGCCTCGATCGACATGTCGCGGCCGGCCATGGCGCGCGCATTGCCTACCACTGGGAAGGCGAGCCGGGCGATGCCCGTCGCTTGAGCTACGCCGACATGCTGGCCGGTGTCTGCCAAGTCGCGAATGGCCTCAAGGAACTCGGCGTGCAGAAGGGCGATCGCGTCACGCTCTACATGCCGATGGTCCCAGAACTCGCGATGGCCGTGCTGGCATGCACGCGCATCGGCGCCATCTTCTCGGTGGTCTTTGCTGGGTTCTCCGCGACTTCTCTGAAGGATCGCATTCAAGATCAAGAAGCCAAGTTGGTGATCTGCGCCGATGGCTGTTGGCGGCGCGGCAAGTTGCTCGACCTGAAAGCTGTCGTCAATGAAGCCGTCGAGGACTGCCCGTCAGTCGAGAATGTCTTGGTCTGGAATCGCGGCGAAGGAATCGAATCCGCTGCGCCGAGCATCGATCGCGACCTCGCTTGGTCGGCGGTCATCGACGGCCAAAGCAGCGAATGCGCTCCGGTTTCGATGGATGCCGAAGACCCTTTGTTCATCCTTTACACCAGTGGCACAACGGGCAAGCCCAAGGGCATCTTGCATACCACCGGTGGTTATATGACCGGGGTGTACGCAACCAGCAAGCTGGTCTTCGACATGAAGCCAGAAAGCGATGTGTATTGGTGCACGGCCGACATCGGCTGGATCACTGGACACTCGTACATCGTGTTCGGACCGATGGCGAATGGCGTCACGCAAGTGATGTACGAAGGCGCGCCCAACCACCCGGGGCCGGATCGTTTCTGGGAGATCTGCGCAAAGTACGCCGTGACGGTGTTCTACACCGCGCCGACTGCGATTCGCGCCTTCATGAAATGGGGTGACGAACACCCTGCTGCGCACGACCTTTCGAGCTTGCGCTTACTCGGCTCGGTCGGTGAACCGATTAACCCTGAAGCGTGGGTTTGGTATCTGCACCACATCGGTGCCGGGCGCTGCCCGATCGTGGACACTTGGTGGCAAACCGAAACCGGCGGAATCATGATCACGCCCTTGCCGGGTATCACCGAAACTGTGCCGGGTTCGGCCACCACACCCTTCCCGGGCGTCTCCGCCAAGTTGCTCAATGAAGATGGCGACGAAGTCGAAGGGCCCGGCGGTGGCTACCTAGTCCTTGATCGCCCTTGGCCACACATGTTGCGTGGCATTTGGGGCGACAACGAACGCTTCGAAGAAACCTATTGGTCACGCTTCCCCGGCAAGTACTTCCCGGGCGATGGAGCGAAGCGCGATGAGCAAGGATTCCTCTGGGTACTTGGTCGAGTCGACGATGTCATGAACGTCTCGGGCCATCGCTTGTCGACCATGGAAATCGAGTCAGCCCTGGTGGATCACCCTTCGGTCGCCGAAGCCGCCGTGATCGGTGTGCAACACGAACTGAAAGGACAAGCGCCCGTCGGCTTCGTCATCCTGCGTTCTGGCCAAGAAGCGTCGGATGAACTGGCAACGGAACTGCGCAATCACGTCGGCACCTTGATCGGCGGACTTGCCCGACCGGAAGCGGTGCACTTCACACCCGAGTTGCCGAAGACGCGATCCGGCAAGATCATGCGTCGCTTGTTGCGCGATGTTGCCGAGGGCAAGGTGATCGGCGACACGACCACTCTGGCCGACCCAGGTGTGCTCGACGGACTGCGCAGCGACTACGAAGCGAGCGAAAGCTAAGGCCTCGCTCCAACTCCCCGGATGAGGGCTCACCACGCAAGGAGTCAGCATTCTGGGGAGACCCTTTTCGGGGTACACTCTGCTATTGCGCGACGTTTCCTCGGCGTCATGCAAGCTCTCCCGCGATGCTGATCTCTTCTCTACTAGCCCTGGGGGCTGTTTACCCTCAGCAGGCACCGCTGCTTCAAGCGGAACCCGCTTATCTCCGTCCTTCTGCTGGCTTCTTTGTCGAGAACCAGGGGCAATGGGACGCGGCTGCAAGCTTGGCTCTGCGCGGCGAGTCCGAGGACTTGATTCTGCATCCGCAAGGTTGGAGTTGGGTGCTGCGCCGCAGCGGCGAAGCTCCGCTCGCGACCGAGCAGAATCACCCTGCTGGCCGCGCCCTTCCATGGCTCGACGAGGACGAGCGTGTCATGGCACCCACGGTGGATTGGGCGCGCATCGAACTGCGCTTGATCGATGCGCAAGCGGTCGAGCCTGAGCTTGTGTCACCATCGGAAACGCGGTTGCACTACTTGCTCGCTGGTGCGCGCCGCATCGGTGTTCCGAATGCGCGCGAAGTCTTATCTCGAGATGTTTGGCCCGGAGTGGATCTGCGTTTCCGTGCCGAGCCGGATCGAGTCAAGCATCAGTTCGAACTCGCAGCAGGAGTTGCTCCGGAGCTCGTGCGCATCTCGATTGCCGGCGCGCAGGCCCGGCTCGACGAAGACGGCAGCTTGGTCCTAGGCACTTCGGTCGGCGAGATTCGCGATGCCGCCCCGGTTGCTTGGCAAGTCCGCAACGGCGAGAAGATTCCGGTCGAGGTGCATTACTCCCTGACAGCCTGCGAGGAAGGCTGGGAGTTAGGCTTCACCACCGCTGAGATCGACCCAAGTTTGCCCTTGGTATTGGATCCGGACACCTTGGTCTACTGCGGCTACATCGGTGGTTCGGACTACGATGAGTTGCGTGGCATCGATGTCACAGCAGACGGCAAGATTTGGGTCACCGGGCATAGCTCGTCCACCGACCTTCCGGTTCGCGGAGCTTTCCAAGGCAGCAACGAGGGCGGCGATTTTGATGTGTTCGTTGCAGGCGTCGACAAAGATGGTTCGCTGCGCAATCTGACCTACTTGGGCGGTAGTGACCGCGAACTCGCTTACGACTTGTCGCTTGATCCGGCGGGCAACGTCTACATCGCGGGCGGCACGAACTCACCGGACTTCCCTACCGCGGTTGGACCCAACTTGGTTTTGTCGGGAAACTTGGATGGTTTCGTCACCAAGCTCGACCCAACGGGCAATTTGGTTTATTCCGGTTTCATCGGCGGGTCCCAGTTCGATTCGATTCGAGGCAATGAAGTCGATGCGGCGGGCAATCATTACGTGATCGGCCGCAGCGTGGACACCGAGGATGTCAACGATCCGCCGTACACCTTCCCTTCCGAAGTTGGCCCCGACTTGACGCACAACGGCGGCTTTAGCGATGCCTTCGTCGCCAAAGTCAACGTCGCGGGCGACGATGTGCTGTATGCCGGCTTTATCGGAGGCGACAAGATCGACTATGGCCGCGATGTCGCCGTCGATGCACAGGGCTTTGCCTATTACGTGGGCTGGACAAACTCGGATGAAACGAGCTTCCCGGCGCTCGGCGGCCCGGACCTGAGTTACAACGGCGGTGAAGAACTCTGGGGCGGCGTCTTCTTGCAATATGGCGACGGCTTCATTTCTCGCGTGGTGCCGGATGGCAGTGCGTTTGCTTCGAGCGGCTACGTCGGAGGCACTGGATCGGATGCAATCTTTGGCGTGCGCTTGGACGCTGCGGGGGGTGTCATCCTTGCTGGCCATACGACCTCGACCGAGACTAGCCTGCCGGTCACATTCGGCCCCGACCTGACCTACAACGGCGGCAACCCGCAAGAACCCTACGGCGACATCCTGGTCGGCAAGTTGAAGCCGACCATGAATCAATGGGAGTTCTTGGGCTTCGTCGGCGGCGACGATCAAGACCGTGCTTGGCGCATGGACACCGACAGTCTTGGGCGGATCTACATGGTCGGGAACACGCGCTCCGATCGCTCCAGCTTCCCGCATATGGGCACGGGCCCGCGCTTGAACGAAGGCGGCAGTGAAGATGGGCACTTGGTGGTTGTGAGTGCCAACGGTGGTCGGGTTCTTTACGGCGGCTACTTTGCCGGATCGGCGCGTGAGATCGTGCGTGATGTTGCCGTCGACCCACAGGGTTATGTGCATGTCACTGGTTGGTCCGAATCTCCCGAGTTCCCCTTGGTCACCGGGCCGGATCTCGTGAAGCCTGGCGGTGTTGACGGTTTCGTTGCACGCGTGCTTCCGTTTGAACTCTTGCTTCGCGCCGGCAATGCGATCGACCCGGCAACACGCGAACGCACGGACATGTTGTTCGTGAACGGTCAGATCGGCGATGGCTATCGGCGCACCGTATTTGTTCCCTATGGCGGCGGCACAGTCACCATCGATGTCGATGCCATCGGCTTTGATGGCAAGCCTCTGGCCGAGTCAGATTATGCACTCTATGTTTGGAATGGAGAACCGAGCGCACGACAAGCGAGCCATATCACGCTACCCAATGGCGATTCGATTGGCACTTCGGCCTTCCCGACCCCTCTTTCGCTTGGATCTCAGTCGATGCAGGGTCTCACGACCCTGGTGAATACATTTGGCAAGAATCACTTGCTCGGCCACCCTCACCTTGGCCGCTTGAAGCCAGCTCCGGCTCGGCTCTCGGTCGATCTTCCGGGCCCGGGCACATATACCTTGCAAGCGTTGATTGAGGACCCGAACAAACCGACTGGCGTCACTCTGTCGAACGCCATCGTTTTGATCGTTCAATAGCGAGCGTTCGCAAAGCGCACGCGTTATGCTGCGCACTCAACACCCCAGGACGGGGATGGTGGCAAGGAAGTGAGAATCTTCCGCGGGTCCGCCACCGTGACGGTGCCAAGCACCTAAGCCGGAAAACACCTCCCAGGTCCTGCAACCTCGAACCCGAGCGAGACTCTCGGGAGGTAAGAAATGACAACTCGATTCTTCGTTGGGCCGTTTGCGGCCCTGTTCCTGCTGAGCCCCTTTTCCGCGAGCCAGCAGTATTCCCACGACATCTCTCTCGCAGGCCTCGGCAACGGGAACCCAGCCAAGCCATTTGGCATTGCCTACGAGCCCGCGAACGACCGCATCTACGTGGCGATCGCCGGGAGCTTTGGCGGCGAGAACAATCTCGTTGCTGTGATCGACCCGAGCAATGATGCGATCGTGGCGACGATCACAACCGGGCTGTACCCGGAAGAGATCGCCTTTGCTTACGACGCCAACGGCAACTTGGCCTACGGCGCGGTCAGCAACTCAAGTAGCGGCAGCCTGACGGTCTTTGATGGCGCGAACCTTGTGCTCGGCGAAGTCGCACTGCCCGACCCCTTTGGCTTGGGCACTTGCTATCCCTTTGGCCTTGCCTGGGACGCAGCTTCGGCGCGCTTCTTTGTCACGACGCTGGATGGCACAGGCGATGTCCACGCAGTCGACCCCGCAACGCTCACGGTCGATGCTGGCGCAAGCTTGAGCACGGCGTATGCAAGCGGTGCGCGTGCCATCATCCACAACGGCGCGCTTTGGACTGCGGCGACGCGCTACAACGCGAGCTTCAGCAATGCCGACGCTTCCTTGGCGCGGATTGATCTGAAGAACGGCGATCTGCACGAAACGCTGCTCGTCGATGAGACGCGGGCCTTCTACCCCGGCTTGCAAGATCTCGTCCTGTTGGATTCGGGCGATGTGATCGCCGGAGGCCTGGGTTTCAACGGCATGCTCTACCGGTTCAGTCCGGCCGGTCAGCTCGAGCGATCGATCTATCTACCGGGCGCCACGGGCGCACATGGATTGGCAGTCGATGCCAGCGGAGAACTGCTCGTGGTTTGCGATTTGTACAGCGACACCTTGGTGCTGTATGACCTGCTGAATGATCAGCAACTGTCGGCGATCAGTTTGAATACGGTCGGTCTCGGTTATGGCCAACCAAACGATGCGGTATTCGTGCACGGCAAGCTCTACCTCACTTCGCAGGCGACCGAAGAGGTCTTGGTCTTTGATCAACTTCCCGACCCTGCCCCCGGCGCGGGCTACGGCGGTGCGATTGCTGTCAGCAATGCAACGCCGAACGGCGGCGAACTGGTCAGCGTCAGCGTCGGCGGAACTGGTCTAGTCGGCCTCGCGATGGCACGCGAAGGAAGTGGCGGGAGCTTCCGCGGCTTCGATCTACAGATTGGCCCGGGCGCCTCGCTTCTTGGAACTGCGTCGAAGCAGTTTTCGCATGCGATGTCCGTTCCAAGCCGACCCGAGTTGCGCGGCATGCACATCTGGCTGCAAGGTGCGGTTGACCTATCCGGTTCACCGCAGCTGACGGAACCGCGCCTGGTCATCATTCAATAGTTGCCCCGGCGAAAGCGACACCGCAGCCGCCGCGGCCCCCACGCGGGCCAAACGAAACGAGGGAGGTCAGCGAAAGCCGGCCTCCCTCATCCATTCCCCCCCAGGAATGTTCCTCTCTACTCGTCGCTTCCCTCCGCGGCAGCATGAATGCGCGTGAGCGCAGCCTGCACCGCAGCGACGATCTCTTGGTCACTGTCCTCCAGCAATTCGACCAGGAAAGGCAAAGCTTCCTTCGCCTCCAGCGTACCCAACGACTGAATCGCGGCGATGCGCACGACCTTCGTCTTATCCGCCGCCGTCTTCGCAACCAAAGCATCGATCGGTGACCCGTCACGGCCCTGGCGTTCCCATGCGGCCCAACCCGAACGGGCATCGCGAATGCGCGCGTAGCGAGCAAGTGCTTCGTCTGCGATCTTCGCGAGCGAACTTGAATGACTCACCTGAGCGTCGAGCAAGAGTGGCACCAGCTCGGGCGTGTAGCGTGAGCCGACGAGTTGCAGGAGCGATTGACGATCCATGAGATCCTCCATTGCCCATGCCTTGCGCGCCGCTCGCGCAAACTCATCCGAGCTCATTCCGCGCGCAACCGCAATCATGATGGCGTTGCTGGCGGTGTGCGGCTTTTCCATAAACTCTGGCAAGAGAGGGCCCAGAGTCTGTAAAGCACTCGGTTGCAATGTCTCCGCTCCGACGAGCTTGCGCACTCCTTCGAGCAAGGACCTTTCAAAACTAGAACCTCCTTCACGAAGCCCAATCTCCAATTCAGCAAGTCTGTTGGGATCTGCGAGCAAGCTTGGACTTCGTGGCCCCATGATCATGCGCCAATCGCACTCAACCTCCTCGGAAACGCAGGCTCCTACCATCTCTCCGAATAGCTCCGGCCCTTCCTGTAGAGCGAGCATGAGCAACCGCGAATGCTTCCGTGGATCCTGTTCCAGCCACGCGGGATACTCCATCGCCTGGCGAAGGAATGCGGTGACCGACAAGCCCGCTTGTTGAGCGTTCTCAGCGAGCTTCGAAAGGCCGGCGTCGACATCCCGTCCGTCCAGGTTCTTCCCCCGATAAGAAGCTTCAACGAATCGCGCCATACCACTCAAGTACGCCCCCCATCGGTCGCTCGCCAGGCCGGTGGAATCGCCCGAAATCACCACGTTGGCAACAGAGGTGAGTAGTTGGTAGGGCCCACCCGGCGCATGGGATGGATCCCACTCCCGGTCCATCGGAATACGTTCCAAGATGGACTCGCCGATTCGGAGACAGCGCACCGGGTCATGATTAAATTCTTGCACCGCTCTCCCTGCAGCCGAAAGTCGAAACTCGTTCGGCAATGACGGAGACTCAAGGATCGCGACATATCGCTCGATCCAAGCATCATCGCTCTCTGAAAAGTTCTCACGCTTTCCGATCACATCCAAATTGAGAGAGCTCTTGCCATAATATTCAAAAGCCCATTCCATATCCTTTGGACAGAGAACGACAGACCACGCATTGCTGTGTTGGAGAAGCTTCCAAGCTCGCTCAGCCATCGGACCGTCGGAAAGGAACGGCAATAGGTATTCGGAAAGAACTGGCAGATCGTACAGATTGCTGGCAGAAACCAGTGCTGGGAAGTCCTCGGGCGCACCGTCGGAATTTAAGACCTCGATCACTCCGTCGTATTCCCGCGAACGCAAGAACGCGGCAAGCGCCAGCGCCCGGGTCGATGACTCGGAGCTACGTGCTTGAGCTGAACGCCAGTCTTTCCAAGACAGGAATGAACCGTCTTCTTGAGGGATTCCGACCTTGGGAAGAGTCATGTAAACCTCGGTCACATCGGTTCCAAGTAGGTCGCGCAACCGACTTGGAAATGCTGAGAGTTGCACCAATCCAGGTTCCACCTCAGCCTTTACGTTGTTGTCGAATACCGCAGCGAGCAGGCGGTGGCGTGCCCCTCGATCATTCTCAATGTCTGCAAGGTGGTGGAGACCAAGCGCGATACGACGGTCACGAACCATGGAATGGGCTGCCGCACGGATCGACTCGTCCTTACTTTCTAAGCATGCAATGATCAACTCGTGATAGGCGACTTGCTCTTTTTCCCTCTGAAAGGACATAACCTGGTCAAGCACGAGGGGCGACAAGAGAGAGCCTTCATTGATGACCGCAATGAGGCGATCGGAACTCTTCTGATCTGGGACCGCGCCAAGCAAGCCAAGCAGGCCAGTCTCCGCAACAACCGAACGAGGATCTTCGCTAAGTCGAATCAGAAACGCTCGCTGGCTTTCGCCGATCTGTCCGGTGAGTTCCGTAGCAATCGGCAGAGTGTCGAAATACTCAACGCTGCGAATTCGAATACGGCTCGCCATCGAATCGAGGAATCCACCCAGGTCATTGGACCATGCAACCATCCAAAGCCGAATCAGTGTCGACGATCTCCGTGTCGGATTCGTCTTCACATAGTCCTCGGGCCGGTCGAAAATCATCAGCAGCTCGGGCACGATCCGCTCTCCGTAACTACTCATTACAGATCGCAAATACTCGGTATCCCGGTTCGCCGCACTCAACAGCAGTTCAAGCAATTCCTCATTCGCGCCGTCTTGGCCCGGGTGCGCGCGATTCGCGAGGGTGATGACCGATTCAGCCAGTTGCGCCATGTCCGTGTTGGCAACATCGCGGCGGATGCTCGGCAGCAAGGCTTCCGCCTCTTCCATCAAACCCGCGGCACGCAGGGCGCGATACTGCTGAGCGAGCAAATAGCCGGTCTGTCCTCGATATTGCTGCACGCTCGGCTCATCCAGCAGGCTGGCCAAGGTCGCCGCCGCGTCCTCGGCGCGCTCCTCGACCTCAAGTTGATGAAGGGCCTGCCAAAACAGCTCGTCCACGTCGCGGCTCCAGCGCAACGAGGGCTCTTGGCAGAGCAGAAGGGCGAGGGCGGAAAAAAGCATCACTCTGGAATCATCGTCGGAGTCGTGTGACCCGCGCGTTCCAAAGCGGTCAAAGCTGCGTGACTTGGAC
>JBDQJC010000015.1:0-54055 GCA_040264055.1 Planctomycetota bacterium | reverse complement strand
GTCGATGTTCGGTCGAAGCTCCGAGAAGCGCGCGCTGGAAGCCGATTCAAGCTCCAAATCTCTCGGCATGAGCTGCACACCGGCCTCGAAGCGTGGCGAAGCTTGGGTGCTGGTTACTCGCAAACTCATGCCAAATGGAATCGGTGCGCGGCAGATCCCACGGGCACCATCCAAGACCACGAGCGGCGCTTGAAAAGGGCCTTTCAACGAGAAAAACTCTCGTGCTGCGAGTTCGATCGCCGGCGTTTCTGCGCCATCAAAGTAGAAGCGCAAGACGCCCGCCGGCCGTACCAGCATCAAGCGGCCCAGTACACCAGGGCCTTCGGCTGCAAAAAGCTCCACCTCGGTGTCAGACAACTCGGGACCCGCGGTGCCCGCGCCGGCAAAACGGAGAGTCTCTTCCCCATCGCCAGGTAGTTCCGCGAGAAAAGACCTAGCCTCGAGTCGATCAATGACATCGGACAGGTTGAGAGTCGCCTCTTCTTGCTGAGCAAGCAGGGCGGAAAGCAAGAGGGTGGGCAGGAGCAGGCTCATGATGCGGGAGTCGGGCTCGGCGCGAAGTATAGGCCGTCGATAAGGGAACTTGCGAGTCCCCCTGTCGTTCCAGCTTTTCTCTTCTGGGTGCGCCTAAGGGCAGAAAAGCGCCGGCCAACCACGTTGCCGGCGCAGGTTTCCACAGACAAGCGGCCTACTGGATCACTCCAGCAACAACTTTCGGCTTGTCCGTTACAGTCGGCTTCGAAAGGTCAGCCGGATCCTTCCATTCCGAGATCGCGGGAGGCGTCAGGCTGCCAGCGATATCCAAAGCATCGATCAGGGATTGCGCCGGGGCACCGACGGCGGCGCGTAGGAACAACTCGGATTCAATCGCCTTGATCACATAAGCGCCATCTGGGCCTAGAACTGTACCACTGGCAATCGAGAAAGCTGGGTACCAGCGACCGGTGGACTCGTCCTCGACGTGCGGAATCCCCCATAGGTTGCCAAAGCCGCCATATTGCAGGAAGACCGTTTCGCCGTCGAAGTCCGAAGCGCCATTGGCATCGTTCGCGGTCTCGTGGGTGTACAGGAAAGAAATCGGCGGATCGAAGGTCACCGGCACGTTGCTCCGCTCAAGCGCACGGTACTGGTTCCATTCGTTGTGGCCGGTTTCGTACATGTAGTACTCGTCGAGCTGCCAAACATCCCAGGCACTGCTCAATCCAGCGAGAGTCGCCGGGTTGGTCACCATCGGACCGCTCATCATTCCCCAGTTGTAGAAGCCGTCATTCGGCTCGGCACCGTTGACCAGACCCACACGACCCAGCGAGCCTGCGTCGTCAAAGTACAAGGTGCGGTCCGACTTCTGGAAGACATAGGTGTACGGATCATTCAGATCGCCAGGCAGGCCATTGTTCTGGAAGATGTCGCCTTGATTGGCTTCGCCTTCGGTGATTCCCGCGCGCAAGCAATCGACGACGCCGTAGAGCGTCAGCGCGTTGCCTCCTTCGAACAGATCTTCGCCGCTGACGAAGGAGTGCTTCTTGACACTCATTTCCGTATCGCCATTGATGTAGTCGACGTTGCCGCCAAGCGATTCGGACCAGAAACTGATCCACTCGCCAGCTTGCAGTGTGATCTGCACATCGTCCCCGGTTTCGCCCAGGCCATCCCATTGGCCGGACTCCTCGTTGAAGGTCGCAATCGACCAGAAGGTACCGACACCGGAGCCCGCATCGTGGCGGTACTCCACCAGGTTATTGGTGCTCGTTTGCGTGCCCTCGTTCCAAGTCCAGTACTGGAAAGTGACCAGGTCCATGTCTTCGAGCGCGATCGTCTGACGCTCAACGTGCATCAAACGTCCCGGTGCGACGATGGCTTGATAGGTCAATTCGCCACCACCAGGCTGGAAGCCTGTCACGGTATCGCCATCGCTCAAGCTCATGCCCGGCTCGGTCCAAATGCCCCAGTAGTCAGCCCAGCCGTGATAGCCGTCCTTTTGAATCGGGAAACCGCCCGACAGGGAAACGCGGTCGCCAGCATTGGCGCCGGAGGCGTAGTACAGGCCGTAGGACCAGGTGTTGGTATCAAAGGAATCCCGTCCGAAGACTTCAGGGGATCCGCCATCCACACGGCGCACAAAGTGCTCTGTGTCGTAAGCGATGTGGAACTCGCGGGTGACACTATTCTCGGGGTCGCCCGCCCAATCCGGCTCGGTCACGATGACGCGGCCAAGACCTTCGGACTCGTCTTCGGAAACACGCACTTCCACGCGGCTGCTGTGTTCCCAGATATCCGACTCGTTGGTGTGACCAAAGCCTCGGAAACCAGGCACGGTATCGACCGAGCGCAGAATGCCCTTCTCATAGGTCTCGGAGCTCTTGCTGGTCGAGGCCTTCATCGCGTAGTTCAGGTCGAAGGAACCATAAGGGTTGCTATCGCTTGCGCCTTCGCGCACCTCGGCCTTGGCAAAAATGGTCGGTGCGCCATCGCCGCCCGAACTACCGGAAGCCGCGCCACCCTCTCCTTCATCGACTTGCGGCACCCAAACACGGGTGATCTGCGGCTTCTTGTCGTTCTTGCGGGTCGAAAGCACAGTCCACGGATTCAACTCCGTGGCGTTCGAGCCCGAGGACTGACCTTGCGAGCCACTCGATGCGCTGCCTTCGCCGACATCTTCTTTGCTCTCATCAACAAGAGCGAGGTAGGCACCGTCATTGACGAACTCTTCCGCTCGGGTTTGCCCGATCATGCCGAGAATCTTGCCAATCTGTTGAAGCGGTTCGAGCGCGCTATCCCAAACATGGGAACGCGACTGATCTTGAAAGTAGTCGGCGCCATCATCAAAGTCATTGACGGGACTATCGCCGGTATCGACTCCGGGCGAGCTAGCAGTGCCCTCGTCAACGGAAACGACCTCAAGGTCGGACGGGAGGCTCAGGCCCTCCACACTGGCGGATCCGGAGCGACTGCCTCCTCCACCACAAGCGGTGAGAGTGAGGGCTCCTGAGAAAAGCAGGAAAGCACGAATTTTCATCGGAATGCGGGGGGTGCACGCCGGATAGAGGGCCCCCACAACGGGAGTCGGCGTGGGAATGGATCGGCTGTTGGCCGCTCCGCCCCTAAACCCCTTTTGCTTCCGATTCCGGCTTCACCGGCCGAGAAGCCTGCATTCCTCTGGGACGAGTACGATTCCGCTTTGCTCGATAAAGTGCCTCATCGGCGCGCGCCAGCAGCTCTTCGTAGCCGCTGATGTCATCGGCTGGATAGACAGCGAAGCCGACCGAAGCCCCCGGCTGAGGGATCGTCTTGGGCAGGCAGGTGCGCACTGCACGCTCGGCGCTCTCGCGCAAGCGTTGCACCGTCGCCAGCGCTCCTACGGGGTCGGTGTGCGGCATCAAGACCACGAATTCGTCGCCGCCGAGCCGTGCGACCAAGTCCATCTCGCGTACTCCAGCCTGCAGCGCATTGGCAAAAATCTGAAGAGCTCGGTCGCCAGCCGCGTGCCCGAGCGAGTCATTCAGCTCTTTAAAGTAGTCCATGTCAAACAGGGCAAGCGCGAGCGGGAATCGATATCGCTCCGCGCGAGCAAACTCGAGTCGTGCAAAGCGATCGAGCGCGCGACGATTCATGACCGAAGTCAACGAATCACGAAGCGCAATCTCTTCGATGTTGCGCCAAGCCTCGCGGGCTTGATCACGGCGCCGTCGGTCGCGCACTGCCCCGAGGATGCCGCGAACCAGGACGTCCACCGTGACCCCATGGGGATCAAAGACGGCGATAGCCGGCGCGTGTTGCGCAAACTTCTTGACCATCGAACGGATCTCGGTGCTGTCAAAAGCCTCGC
This sequence comes from Planctomycetota bacterium, assembly GCA_040264055.1. Lineage (GTDB taxonomy): Bacteria > Planctomycetota > UBA1135 > UBA1135 > UBA1135. Next base: position 50,229 of record JBDQJC010000015.1, on the reverse strand, counting down.
CGAGCAGCACGACCTCGATTTCGCCAGAAATCGCTGCGCGCAAAGCATGCTCACGCGTCTTGACGGTGCGAGCGACGCAGCTCAGGTTGGCGAGCCGCAACTCATCCAGGAGCTGGGCTGCCTGTACGGGCGGCGTGCCGACCAGCAGCACGCGCACGGCCGCTTGCGACCAGGCATCTTCCTCTTGGTCTTCTGGATTCTGGAGGAATCCCTCGGGCATGGACTCCGACAGGTTGCGAAACAAGTCGTGCAAACGACGAGCGTTGCCACGAAGTTCAAGCATGGGCGCGCGCATGCGCGACGGGACCTCGGCCAACTGACTGTCAGCGAGAGAAGCTGCCCAATGCAAACTGGAGACCGCATCGCCGAGATCACCCGCAGTGGACCCCAACAGATCGACGAGCAGGTTGGCTCGCTCGCGTTCCGCTTCGGTAGTCAGCCGTTCGACCTCGCGCGAGATATCGACCAGGTGAACCAGACAGTTCACCTCGGTGCCGCTTTGCCGCCATGGCGCGACACGTAGCAATGCATGACGGGTACGACCACTCTCAGAACGAAACGCCAAACGTCCTTCCCAACGCAGGCCATCGGCCACTGCGCGTTGCAGTTCTTGGAAATCAATCGGCCGCACCGTGCCGGCGGCCAACAAGTCTTCGAGCGCTACCGGTAGATTGCCGGACTCAAGGCGAAACCAACTGCGGGCCGCGCCATTGCCAAACACAACCCTGCCGTCTTGGGCACAGAGTAAGAACGGGTCAGCAGACGCTTCGAGCAGCGTGACAGGATTCTCTTCCATCGGAATAAGTGCAACGAACAGACAGGGATAGTCCTTTGCCCTGAGTTAGATACGTCAAAGAGCACGCAGACGCGAAGAAATGCCGCGCTTTATTCAACTTCCGATCGACGATAGAGCAAAGTGACTTCGGGATCGATTGCTGGACTTTTGATCGGTCCTTGCGCAATCGGCACCTCAGTGACTCGGTCCGAAACACTTGCAACAAAGTTAACGGTTTCTCCATTCGCATCCACCCAACGCAACGGCAAGCGGAATCGAAACGGTTCGCCTTCTTGGGTTTGTTCGATACGCAACTTGTCGTTCATCCAAGTGAACTTTAAGTGCGGGCAATCGGGCCGATCGATCCACTGGTCAAAGAACCAATCCAGTTCTCGCCCCGAATACTTCTCAAGAGAATCACGCAGTTGCTCGGTACGGATTGCCTGGCCCGAGTGTGCCACAAAGTAGGCCTTCAGCCCGGCGAAGAAGGCTTCTTCACCAAGCTCGTGACGCAGCATGTGCAACACGAGAGCGCCCTTCGAGTAGGTATTCACCGCGCTCGAGGAGAAAAAGTCGTTCGGATGGTTGTACTCGCGCCAACGAATCGGGCGGGTACGCCCAGCGTTCGAACGCAACCATCGGTGGCGCGTGTTCTGCATCGCGCCACGCAGCTCCGGGCCTCCGCCATCGAGGCTGTGCAACCAAGGACCAAAGTAGGAGGCAAATCCCTCGGACAACCAAGCGTCCTCCCAACTTGCGTAGCCAACTGCATCGCCAAACCACATATGCGCGAGTTCGTGCGCGAGCGTGCCCACTCCGCGATCACGTCCGTCATAAATACTCTCGGCAAGCCAAACATTGCCCGGATTCTCCATGCCGCCCCAGCGGGTCGGAACCTGCACGGTGGTGTACTTCGCATAGGCATAAGGGCCGAAGTGTTCCTCGAGAGTGGCTATCCAGGACGCGTGCCACTTCAAGGCGAGCCTGGATTTCGCCTTGTCCTTCCGATACACGTAGTGGGGATCCAATCGAGGATCCCCCTCTTCGGCCACACGATCCCAAGGGCCGACGGCGATCGCGAGCATGTAGCTCGAGATATCGGAGGCCGTGCGCGAAACCCAGCGCTTGCCGGTGGTTGTTTCCGTGGCGAGCAGTTTTCCTGTGCAAGCGACCTCGAGCTTCTTGCTTGGCACTTCAATCGTGACTTCAAATGCGGCGCGATCCGAGGGGTGATCTTCGCAAGGAAGCCAGCCACGGGCGCGCTCCGGAAAATGATCGGTGTAGAGGAAGGACTCTCCGTAGCGACTCTTGCCCCAATACATTCCGTCGGCAGGTTCGCCATCGAGTTCGGCGCGGAAGAACACCGTATCCCCGGCCGGGAGTGGCTCCGCCAGGTGGACCAGCCATGCAACTCCGTCGTGCTTCGCTTCCAGCCGCTCCCCCATCGCGTCAAAGAACTGAACTTGGTAGTCCTCGGAAAAGAGCGCGTGCAAGCGAACAAAACTGAGTGACTCGCCGACTGCTTGAACGGTGTAAGTGCAAGAGCCCAGCAGCTGCTTGTCCTCGGGATCGAGACTCAGCTGGAGCGAGTACTTCAGGAAATCCTGCTCCGGGTAGCCCTCATGCTCGGAGGTCTTGACAATCGCCGCGGCCGACTCTTGGCTCGCCTCCTGCGCGCGAATCGGGGCAAGCAGCAATGCGACGGCACAGACAGCCGATGCCAATCGGGCCAAGCGGAACGGAGATGCAGTGAGCTTCATGATTCAGAAGAATTGCGACGGGTCGACCCAAGCGGCTGCACCGTAACATCGCCCGCGAGTCGTGCCTGGCAGGCAAGCCGCACGCCCGGCTCGCATTGAAAACCTTCAAGTACTGCGGTCTCGAAGCGACTCGCGGGTTCCAGAGCGCCGGCGACGACCTCGACGCGGCATACGCCACACTTTCCCACGGTACAGCCAAACGGCACGGGAAGTTTTGCGTCGACACAAAGCTCAAGCAGGGTCTCGGCTTCGGCTTCAGCGGATTGATCGGCAGGCAGGACACGGACGCGTGGCATGGCAGGCGCCCAGCCTAACGCGCCGCTATTCCGCCGGGAATGAACTCGGATCGGCGCCGTCGCGCAGCGCAAAAACACGTCGAAGCTCTTGTACTTGCTCGCGATAGCCCCACGGCGATGGCTTGCGTCCTTGCAGTTGTGCGACATAAGCTTCACGGCCGCCTGCTGCTAAGAGCTCGCGCTTGACCCGAGCCGGACCGAGTCGATACGCCAACAGCGCGAGGTCGACATCTCCATGCAAGACCTTGATCTGCTCTGCTAGGTAGTGGGCACCGAGAAGCAAATTATCCGCAGGGTGGAGCGGCTCGACGACCACCTCGTAACGCTCGCCCAACTCGGCAGCGGTCGGCGGCATGAGCTGGCAAAGTCCCAAAGCCCCGATCGAGCTAACCGCGTTGGCGCGCCCTCGACTCTCTGCGTAGACCAGTCCCATCAAGAGATAAGGGTCCGGAAGCTGAGCCGCATCGGCCGCGGCCCGGATTTCAGGCATCCATTTCTCGACCGCTCGCACGCCGGAGATCCGCAACGGCGACTCGGGGCCGAACCACCAACGCACCAAGGGCGGAGTCGCTGCGCTTGCAGCGACCACCAACAGCAAGAGCACGAGCAGCAGACGCCGCCGGTGCATGACCGACTATTGCTGCGCCAACCAGGCGCGCCAGCTTCGTGCGGCTTCGACCACCGCCTCGCGCGGCAGTCCCGGCGAGATCGTGGCGCGATCGATCCTGGTCAACTCGGTCAGGTAGAACTGAGCCGCCGGGCGCAAGAATGTCGGACCCAGTTCAAGCAACTGAAGCAAGTCCCGCACAATCGTCTCGCGCGACGCTCCACTGCCCTCGACGAAGTTTTCGCTCAGCGCGAAGTTCCTTCCTTCGAGACCGTCGACCAGCCAAAGCGAGGGATCTTGGTTTTGGTGGTCGCGCCACCAGATCTCATAGACGCCTGCGGGATCCGGCATGTTGCGATAGTCCACGCAGCTTGCGTGGGCGAGCGATTCGAGCAGATCGCGATCGTTCGGCGATTGAGGCAACAGACGCATCAGCACCGGTACCGCAGCCGGCTCAGCCAACATGCCAGCGTGAATCGCGACGCGGCGCACGACCATCGGATTGGAGTCGCCGAGGTATCGGCCGTAGACCCGACGGGCCAGACCCGCTCCGCGAGTCTCGAGCGCGTGCGTGAAGCTCGCCTCGAGAGATGTCCCGACAAAGCGTGGGAGGATCTCGCCAAAAGCGGCATCGGCGTCGCGACCTGGCATCTCGCGCAATGCTGCGAGCGCGGAAAGGCGCAGTCCGACATCTTCGTCCGCAGCTGCTTGGCGAAGGAGGTCGACCGAAGCCAATTCGCCAAATCCAGCGAGAGCGACCACGGCCGCTTTGCGCAGCTCACGCGGCTGGCCAGGTGCGGCCAATGCTTCCACGGCCGGCAAGGAATCTGGATCGGCAATCTTGCCGAGCGATTGCAAGGCCACGCGGGTCAACAATGGGTCTGGCCCATCGAGCAAGGGCAGCAGGAGCGCAACGGCTTCAGCCCCGCCTTCTGCCATGGCCTGAGCCGCGGCGACCTGCACTGCTAAGCGTTCATCTTGCAATGCGTTTGCTGCCGCACTTTGACCGAGCGTGGTCAAGGCGCGAGTCAATAGCTCCGCACGGCGTGTGCCCTGCAACAGCATGATCGATTCGAGGAAAACGGGGGCGTCCTCGGCACTGCGATGCAGCAAAGCTGCGTCGGTAATGCGCCGGGCATGGTCCGGAGCCGACGCGAACTCGGGCAGGCGGCTCAAGAAAAGGCGCGCGGTATCAACCGGCCAGCCTTCAACGAGATCGGGGTTGGCGATCAGGTAGCTGGCCCACGCGTCAAAAGCTTCTGCGGAAAGACTGAGGCCGCGCTCACGATGCCACTGAGCCAAAAGATCCGAACGTCGCGCTTGATCGGCGCCGTCCCAAACAGCGATGGCTTGAGGAAGGAACACCTGGGCGTCTGCGCCGAGGCCGATGACCTGCCAGGCTTGTTCTCGGTATTGGGCATCGAGCCCTTTCAGCAATGCCGGAAGCCAGGATCCGCCAGCTGCACCCCGGAATCGCATCGGTTTGCGACGTCCAGCGATGCGGATTTCCAGTCCGGCTTGCACCGGGTCTTCCGGCAATCCATAGGTGCCCGGGAGTACGGCTGCATCTAACACATCGGTGCTACGCAGCAGCTTGTCCAAAGATTCCAGGTCGGCGCGGCCCATGAATCGACCGCCTTCGCGGGGGTTGAGAGCCTCGGCACCTACTCCACCCAAGCTGCGCGGGGCGGCAGACGAAGTGAACCAGGTGACCTGCAAGCGCGGCAAGTCCTCTGGCGTGACCGCCATCTGACCGCGCACCAGAGCGAACTGATCTCGATTGGTCGCGTACCACTCAGCCCAAGCTTGACGATCTTGATCACTGAAGTCCTGACCCGAAATCCGCCGCAGGCTCTGCACCGCAAGCGGCGAGAAGCGTGCGAACTGCGGATAGAACTCGCTGCCACCGACGGCGCGAACCAAAGCGAGGGGCAGCTGCTTCTGCAGCGTCTCAAGACCCTCATCGATATCGGAACGGAAAACAAACTCCGAGACCGCGGCGGCACTGACTCCTGAGAGGAATGGATCGCGCACCGAAATCAGGGGGCGCAACTTTTCGGAAAGATCGAAATCGACCAACAGCTCGCCACTGAGCTCTTGTTGCAAGAGCAGCCCATACACCAAGTAAGCCAACTGCGGACCGGTGCTCAGCGCATCGATTTCCGATCGAATGTAAGCACGATCCGCTTCCGAGCCAGAGCCAACCAAGGACTCCACGGCCGTGAAGGCCACGCTGACGGATTCATCCGAGATCGCTTGGCGCAGTCCTTCTTGAGCCTCGGGAACGGAACGGTACTCCGCCAGCAAGCGGGCCGATCGCACTCGGATATCCGCTTCGCGACCGAACTGTAAGTGCCGAAGCAAGTTTGGAACGAAGGCCGGGTTCGGATGCGCACGCAGGCGGCCTTCCGCCATGGTGCGAATATTGCGCCGCGGGTGGGCGACCAAATCGACCGCGCGCATCGGCAGCGACCCTTGGATGACCATCGCCGCATCGAGGCATTCCCCCGCGACGTCGACTTTGCCGACACCGGAAGCCACCTCGACCAGCAAGCGCGCGTCATCCTTTTCGAAATCCCCGACCGCGCGCAGCAAGCGCGCGGCCAACATCACGCTGGGCGTGTGCGGCGAATCGAGCGCCTTCAAAGCAGTCTCGCGGGTGCGCAGCCCCATGGCCTGGAGATCATCCAGCAAGCTGCGCATGCGCTTGTCGCTCAACTTGCCGGCGGCATCTTCGGCCTCGGCGGCGACAAAGACGGCTTCCGCGCGAGTCGGGTTATCGCCCCAGTAAGCCGAGACGTAGACATCGTCCGAGACCGGTGCGGTCGCTTCGGTGACTTCACCCTGATTGGCTGGAGTGGGGAGATCGAGAGACCCCGACCCACGATTAGGGCGACCGCTTGGCACATCCCGTCCGTTCTGGGCGAACAGCGGGGGGCTCAGCAGCAGGCCGATCAAGAACAGGAGGCCGGTTTGACGCACAGGACGGCATTCTAGCCCGCATCTTCCAGCCAGTTGCGGATCTCTTGGGTACGCAATGCCTCAACGAGGTCTGCGTCGCGAATTGGATCGAAGACGCGGAAGCCACCGTGCCCACTCTGAGCCAGGCCGCGCAGGATGCCCGGGCCACGCAAACGGAGGTCGGTTTCGGCGACTTGGAAGCCGTCGACGCAGCTCTCGAGCGCCTTCAGGCGGGGCACAGCCTCCATCGCGGCAAAAATCATGCAGCTGCCAGCCCGTGCCTGCATGCCGCGCGCGAGCCGGCCGCGCAGCTGGTGCAGACTTGCCAAACCGAGCCTTTCTGCACCAAAAACCGCCATTTGCGGCACGTCGGCGACATCCAATCCGACCTCAACCACGGTGGTTCCAGCGAGAGCGTGCAGGCGTCCGGCTGCGAAATCGCGAACTCGCTGCTCGATTTCGGCGCCTGCCATGCGTCCATGCACCACGCCGACCTGCAAATTGGCCCAAGGCCCGGTCTTGAGAGATTCCGCGAGCGCCTTCAGACCGCCCTCGCCATCAATCCGCGGTGCGACCAAGAATGCTGGCTCTCCCGCCGCCGCTCGCTCCGCCATCTGGGGCGAAATCTCGCGCCAAGCCGACATCGCGTGCACTTCGGTGCGCACCTCGCCCCCGCTGCCAGGGCGGGTGCGAAGCACGCAGGGCTCGAGCGCACCGTATGCCGCCCATGCCAGGGTGCGCGGAATCGGAGTCGCCGTCATGGTGAGAACGTGCGGAGCACTGCCTTTGTTGACCAAGGCCGCCTTTTGGCGCACACCGAATCGGTGCTGCTCATCCAACACCACCAAACCCAAGTCTGCAAAACGCACCTTGTCGCCAAACAAAGCATGGGTTCCGACGGCGATTTGCGCGCGCCCGCCGCTGAGATCCGCCAGCGCCGCGCGACGCATCGGCAAGGGGTCGTCCCCAAGCAGGCGCACCATGCGCAGTTTGGATCCTTGCAGCCACGCTTCGAAAGTACGCAAGTGTTGGCGCGCCAGAATCTCGGTTGGTGCAAGGATCGCCGACTGCCGGCCGTCCGCGGCGAGTGCCAAAGCAAGCGCAAAGGCGATGACCGTCTTGCCCGACCCCACTTCGCCATGGATGAGTCGGCGCACGGTCCGCCCGGCGTTCAAGTCTGCGCGCAGCGTCTGCAAGACTTGGCTTTGATCAGCAGTGAGCTCGAAAGGAATGCGCGCCAGAATGCGTTCCCAGACTCGTTCCTCGCGGGCTCGTACCGCTGGCGCAGCATCCGGCGGCAAGGCGGCACGCCGGCTTCGCTCCAGGCGCAGCACCTCGCCCAGAGCCAAGCGGCGCCGTGACGATTCAACCTCGGCGTGATCCGTGGGGCGATGCAATCCAATCCAAGCGACACCGAGCGCAGGAACCCCCACCAGGTCGCGGATCGCCTCGGGAATTGGGTCCGCGATCCAATCAGCAGCATCTCCTTCCTGCTCCGCCTGCGCCGCGAGCAGGAGGTCCACCGCCGCTTGCACGGCTTTGCCGACTTGGCCGGCACTCAGTTGCGGGCCCTCCGGATAAATCGCTTCAAGTCGCTCGACGACGACTTCATCGGGACGCACCGAACGTGGCGCCAGAAGTTGCAAACCACGAGCAGTGGACGCTTTTCCTTCCAACTCCACCTGTTTGCCGTCCTCAAATCGAGCCCGCAGCCATGGCTGCTGAAAGAACAAGGCGTCGACGCTGCCATGCTTGACATCGAGACGCACGCCCAGCACGGTGCGTCGCCCCCGAGGCCGAAACAGCCAAGTCTTCGCCACGGTGCCACGGACGCGCACGCGCTCGCCCTCCGGCCAATCCGCAGCGTCGGCAGAACGGGCGGGCTCTTGGTAACGCCGCGGAAGCACGCGCAGCAGGTCTGCCACCGCATGCACTCCGAAGGCCAACGCGAATGCTTCCGCCCGTTTCGGACCAATCCCGGGCAAGGCCGTCAACGGCTGCTCTGCCCAGCTCGCTGCGGTCTCCGTGCCCATGAGGAAACTCTAGCGGCACGCCACTTGCATCTCTCGCTGTCGAGGCGGCAGTGCCCTAAAAGTCCCGGTTTTTGTTCCCTCTTCCTCCCATGCAAGCATTCAAACTCGTCTTCCTTGGCCTCGCGCTGACTTGCAGCGCAACCGCCACCGCTCAGGTCCAGCCTTACACCTTGCGTCCAGGTGAACTGGTCTTCTCAGATACAGCAACTGGCACGGTGCCGCCAGCTGTACGCGTGCTTTCGCGTGATGGTCAAGTGCGCACGCTGCTGGAAGCGGATCAGTTGCGCTATCCCAGCGGGGTCGCCATCGATCGCGACGGCGCGGTGCTGGTGGTGAACTACGAATTTGACGGATCACCGCTCAATGGACTGCTGCGTCTGCCGCCTGAAGGCGGACCCGCGCAGAAGCTCAACTTTGCCGGGCAAGCCGATCTGAATGACTGCTTCATGGTGGTCCGTGGTCCGCTCGGTGAGTTGTACGTATCAAATGGCTATGGCGGGGTGCGCGAGGTTCTCGCAGATGGCACCACTCGGCTTTATTCCCAAGGGGCTGCGCCGGGCCAACACCCGACGGCGATCGGGATCGACTTACATCCAGATGGCCGGGTCTTCCTCGCGGAAGCCAGGCCTGCGGGAACCAGCCAGTTCCCCGGCGCGATTTCCTCGCTCGATGCCCAAGGCATCGCGCAGGTCGAGGTGTTTGATCCCGGGCTCCTACCAGCACCCCAAGACATCGCTTTTGCGCCGAACGGAAACCTGTTGGTGACGAATTTCGCGCAATACAATCCAGGCAAAGAAGCACCGCGCTTGGTGCGGATTCGCGCCAACGGCACCGCGCAGGTCTTGGTCGATGGCGCCCCCTTGATCAAACCCAAGGGCATCGCAGTCGATGCCCGTGGCCACGTTGTGATCGCCGACACGGATGCCAAGGCTCTGTGGCGCTGGGACGAGCGCAACGGGATCCAACACCTGGTTGGCGACCTCGATGACGGCATTGCCGACGGCAAGCCGCTGAATCGCCCCTTCGATGCGGCCTTCGTGCCGGAACTGTGGATTCGGGTCCAAGGCGAGCCCGTCGCCGGGCAAGCCCTCGAACTGCACATCCAAGGAATCGAGCGCCTCGGGGCTCATCCCTTCGCTCTGTTTGTGGCAAATCAACGCGCGGCCTATGCGCTGTCGCAACTCTGGCCTGGCTCCACGCGCAGCCTCTCGCTCAATCCGACCACTTCACAGCGCTTATTCCTTGTATTACCCGCAGGCGGTGCCGCTCTGCGCGTGGTGCGCCAGATTCCGCCTGCGATGGCGGGGTTGGCACTGCATTTGCAAGCTCTCGAACCTCGGAAGCAACTTCCCAGCGCGGCGGTTTCTTTCCGTGTGAACTGATATTCACGTGCGATTCACTGTCGGAGGTCATCGCACAGCGTAATTAGTAAGTCTTGGCAGCGTCCGGGGGGATGCAGTCGAGTACGAAGACTCCCTATAAGGTGAGCGGAACGGTGCGGTCGGGGGACTGCACCGTTCCATTTTTTCCCTCGCGGCCTGCGCTAGGATTTCAGCATGGATTTCGCGCAGACTTACGGGCCTTGGGCGCTGGTAACCGGGGCCAGTTCGGGGCTCGGCGCGTGTTACGCGCGCGCGCTCGCTGCACGCGGCCTGCACCTGATCGTGACCGCACGGCGCGAAGAGCGATTGCGCACACTTGCCGAAGAGCTGCGCGCGGAGCACGGAATTCAGGTGGAAGTCGTCGTGGCCGATTTGCTGCGGCCGAGCGCGATGCGCTCGCTGCTGGAAGCGACGGAGGGCCGGGACCTGGGTCTGGTCATCTGTAATGCTGGATTTGGGGCATCGGGGCGCTTCCACGAACTCGGTTTGAATCGCCAGGTCAACATGCTGCGCCTCAACTGCGAGGTCCCGGTGCGCTTGATGCATGCGCTCAGCCCCGGGCTGATCGCTCGCGGCCAAGGCGGCGTGATCATGCTGGCGTCCGTTTCGGGATTGCAGTGCACGCCCTGGATGGCGGTCTACGGAGCCAGTAAGGCCTTCGACTTGCACTTTGCCGAGGCTCTCACCGTCGAGTTGGGCCGGCATGGCATTGACGTGCTTTCGGTCTGCCCCGGGCATACAGCAACCGAGTTTCATCAAGTTGCCGGAGTCGAGAAGTCTGCCACGGGCGGCAAGCCCGCCGATCCGATGGATGTCGTCGAACAGTCTTTGCGCAAGCTTGGCAAGCAAATGACGTTTGTGCATGGCCGAGGCAATCGCTGGATGGGTTTCGCCAACCGACTTGTGCCGCGCTCGATTAGCGCTTGGGCAGCGGGCCGCATCCTGGGCAAGCGGCTGCCCTCCGAAGAAGACGAAACGAGTCGCTAATACGGTTAGGGTTTCGGCTGTTGCTCCAGCCAGGCCAACGCCGCCTCGCGATCGGCGATCTCGCCATCTAGTTGTAGCTCGAAAGCCCGCGCCAAGATTTCCCCGATGCTTCGACCCGGCTGCCAACCGCGCGCGAGCAGATCCTGCCCTCGCAGATAGTTCTCCGGTCGCTGATCGCGCACCCCCAACAGTTCGGCCTGTTCCAATAACCACACACCGGGTGCCCAGTCCTCGGCTTGGGGTGCACTGCGCCCGGCAGAATCCGCCCACGCGATTCTGACCAAAGCGCGCAGGTCCACGCGCGCGGCGAGTCGGCGTACCGTGCCTTGATTCAGTTGATCGCGCACAAAATAGAGCTGGGCGGGCCGCAGGTGTTCACGCACGAGCGGCACCACCGCGTCAGCGAGCTGACTGCGTAAGGAAATCCGCGCCAAGAAACTGCGGGTCAGCTCGTCCCCCGCCGTGTCATGCGCAGCACTGCGCCAGCGCCCGCGTTCAAAGCAAGTCGTCGTCGCTTTGCCCAGATCGTGGCAAAGCACCGCGAGCATTTCGACGAAGGGGTCCTCCATTTGCTCGCGCATCGACACGGCCGCATTGAGGGCCAAGGCGGTGTGATGCAGCACATCTCCTTCCGGGTGCCAAATCGGATCTTGGGGCACGCCCCGCATCGCCGCGAGTTCGGGCAAGTACGCCAAGGCACCGACCTCTTCCATGACCAGGAGGCCATGGCCAGGCCACTTGCTTTCGAGCAACATGCGCCGCCACTCATTCTCGATCCGCTCAATCGGTAGCTCTGCGAGGTCCAATTGACGGCAAAGTGCGCTCGTTTCGCGCGCCACGGTCCAATGGAATCGTGCCGCAAAGCGAGCCGCACGCAGGGCGCGCAGCGGGTCCTCGGCAAAGGCCGGGGAGACATGCCGCAGCAAGCCTCGTTGCAAATCGCGACGACCGCCAACGAAGTCGAGTAACTCTCCGCTGAGCGGATCGAGCAGCATGGCGTTGACGGTGAAGTCGCGTCGCTGCACGGCGATCTCGGGTGCGAGATCGGGGCGAGCCTCGACCGAGAATCCGCGGTGCCCCGGCCCGGTCTTCGACTCAAGGCGCGGCAGGGCCAACTCGATCGTGCCGGCCTTCGTGGCAAGATGCAGAACGGCGAACTGCTTGCCGACTAGGTGAACTTGGCCGAATTGCTTGGCGAGTTCCTCCAGTCGTTCCGCTGCCAGGCCATAGACCTCGAGGTCGGCGTCGCCGGCTTCTCCGCCGAGCAAGGCATCACGCACCGAGCCTCCCACCACGAAGGCACGCCCCCCTGCACTGGCGATGGCCTGCGCCAAGCCATGCACCAACTGCTCCAGCGCCGGCTCGCTGAACCGCAATTGCACTCCATCGGCGCGCGACTCCATGCCGAAGTATAGGCTGCGCGCCCGGGCAACCGCCCGAAGCACAACCTGGAGACGGGCTCGGGCTTGGAGCGCGGATCTCTGCGCGCTACCCTCAGAGCAGTCCTTTCCATCCATGCAACGCCTCGCACTTCTCGCACTCATCCTTGCTCCGTCTTGCGCCATTCCTGGCGATGCTGCATGGAGCGACCTCCACGCCAATGCCCATGTCGGTGTCTACAACCTGACTGCAGGCGGCCAGATCAATGACATCAGCGGCAGCTCGGGAGGTGTGACCGCATCCGGTGACTTGACGGTGCGAGACAAGACCGAGAGCAACGCGTACTACCGTGCGCGATTCGGCTTCGCGCCGGTCGAGTTGTTTCTTTCCGGTTTCTCGCATGACAGCACGCACAGCGGCACCTTCACGGGTGATTTGGCGGGCGGCGTGATTTCGGGAACCGCGGATGCGCGCACCGACCTGAACTTTGAGCTGACGCGGCTCGGCGTCGGCTTTGACGTGGTCAATACCCCGGTCGCCCGAGTCGCTTTGATCTTCGGGGTCGACTTCTTCACCTTCAATGAGTTCGAGTTCACGGCCTCACAGGGTGCGCTGTCGCGCAGCTACACCATTGCCGACAATGAAGACGTGCCGATCCCCGTGGTCGGCGTGCGCGGCGATGTGGCATTGCCCTTGACGGGGCTGCGTGCCGGCGGCGAGCTATCAGGGTTCCAGGCCGACATTGAAGATGTGGACACCGAGTTCTTGGATGCCGGCGTCTACCTTGCTTGGGAACCGGCCAACAACGATTGGCTCGAGTTGATGGTTGGCTATCGCATGCTCGAGTTCAAGTTTGACGGAGAGATCGATTCCACCGACATTGACGGCACCATCGACCTCGACGGCCTCTACTTCGCCGTTGGCATCGTCTTCTAGGCAGCGCGGTTCAGGCAAACAAACGAAGAGGCGCCGACTCAACGGAGTCGGCGCCTCTTGTTCGTTTGCTCGGATCGAAACCCGCTTTACATGTTCGACGCGACGAAATCCCAGTTGACCAGGCTTTCGAAGAACGTGTCCAAGTACTTCGGACGCGCATTGCGGAAGTCGATGTAGTAGGCGTGCTCCCAGACATCGCAGGTCAGTAGCGGCTTCAGACCATCGGTCAAAGGGTTGCCTGCGTTGAGTGTCTCGACGACCGACAGCTTGCCGGAATCGTCGGCGACCAGCCAAGCCCAACCCGATCCAAAGCGAGCCATCGCTGCCGCTTTGAACTGCGCAACAAAGGCATCAAAGGAACCGAAGTCGCGATCGATCGCAGCGGCCAGATCGCCACTCGGTGCGCCGCCGCCGTTTGGCTTCATGCAGTTCCAGTAGAAAGTGTGATTCCAGACCTGAGCCGCGTTGTTGAAGACGCCGCCTTGGGTGGTCTTCACCAGCTCGTCGAGCGACTTCGAATCATCGCCATCGAGCAGCTCGTTGAGCTTGCCGACGTAAGCAGCGTGGTGCTTACCGTAGTGATACTGAATGGTCTCAGCAGTGATATGCGGGGCGAGATCGTTCTCGCCGTAGGGGAGCGCAGGAAGTTCGTAGGCCATGATTCGCGTAAAGGTGGTGGAAGGCCCCCAAGCGTCGGTCGCCGGAGGCCTAGCCCTCAGGATAGGACCGCGTCGCTGTCTCTCAAGTCTAGTCGATGACGAGCGCCAATCCGGGCGTCAAACGACTCGTCACGAGGTCATAGGCCTGCAGCCAGACGCTGATCCCGCTGGAAACACTTGGCAGCGAAACACTCCAAACGCTTCCCCCTACCGCATTTGCGGTCTGTACGGGGAGTTGAAGAATCGGAGGGCTCAGCGACAGCACGCCATACGGCGAGTTGCTGGGCCCGGGACCGACCAAGCTATAGGCCGCCGCGACCTGTCCACCCGGGGTCGCACCCAGCAAACTCAAGCTCGCGACTTGTCCGGCAACGAAATGACGGGCGGTCAAGACGGGATCACCGGTGTGAGCGACCAGATCATCTTTGCGATCGCGCAGGCGCAAGGTAGGCGTTGCTGGCAAATCGCCGTCATACTGGCCGACGACCAATCGACCTTCGCCCCCGGTTGGCGAAACGCCGCGCGCACGGAAGGCGCGCTGATCTGGCGAGACAAACAAGCTCCCGCCCGCAGCAATCACGGTGCCCGGATCGAATTCAAATTCGATGTCGCCTTCGAGTCGCCAACCGCTCATATCTATCGCGGTCGACTCCAAGTTCACCAGCTCGAGGTATTCCTCGGCTTGATTCCCTGAGACAGGATCGCTGACCCAACCCGCAAAGCCGATCTGCGGCGCGATCGGTTCTGGTCCAGGAACTTCGCCGGTGCCATTCGCTCCGAGCGTCTCGTACAGGTAGACCCGGCGCTTTTGTAGGTACTCCGTTTCGAAAATCTGCAGTGCTTGCAAGAAATCCTGATTGCGGTCGCCGTAGTTCGGGATGCCCCAGCGGGCGACATCGGCAGCGACATCCACCGCCAACTGCGCGGCCATTTGATCGAAGCGCGTTTCGTACCAGAGCTGGGCGCGGGGCGTGCCTGGGGGCTGCAAGATCTCGTCCATCAACGTGCGGAAGCGCCGCATGTAGAGCTCGCGCGATTCCGGGTGCTGGAAGACCGCATCGATCAAACGATTCCAAGGGCCATCATTCTTCGGGCGATTGCGATCGCCAAACAGGGGGTGACTGAACTTGTCCCGGTCCGCCCAGATCGTGTCGTTCAGGACCCCACCGCTCAGGGTGTAGTTGCGACCATGAGTCAGGTCCAAATCCCACGGAATAAACCACCACTCGTCGTCCGTTTGCACATCGCGGTAAACGTAATAGTTCTTGGCGATGTGATCGTTGTTGTGGATCAGATTGGTGACCGCGATGTAGTTGATGACCGCCGGAAGATCGACGTTGTCGAAGAGGTAGTTGCGTTGGGCAACTCCGTTCAACTTCAGGCCATTGACCAGATCTTTCAGATCCGAGTTGTTTTCTTCCTGTCGTGTCTTCTTCTCGACACCGTTACCGGAGCGATCCAGCACGTTGTACATCTTGTAGAGCGGGCCCACGCTGTCTTCATCCCAACCAAAACGATCGAGCAAGTCTTCATCCGGCTGCTCTACAAAGGTCGTGAGCTGATAGAAAGCATTGTTGCGGCGCAAATGCACCAAGAACCCGTCAGACCCAGGCTGACCGGCCACCGCATAAGCTTCCCAACCGAGTACACGACGCAAGTAGGACTTGTCGCTCCATGTAGTGTTCAGATTGATTTCGCTGACGCGGCCCCGTCCTTCTTTGTAACGAAAGTGGTCACCGCGATTGAAGTCAATCTTGAAGCTGCGCTTTTGCCAATTCGCGGAAGAGCCTCCGCGCCGACGCGCAAAGATATTGTCGTAGAACTGATCCGCGAACCACAAGGAGCACCGAGTTCCGTTCGAACCTAAGGCGCCACCTGGATTCTCCAAGAACCAGTGATAAACATCGACGCCACTTTGAATGCTCGGATCCTGCACGATTGTGCCGAAGTACTCGCGCGAATCGACCGGCAACGGGAACCCCGGCAAGCGATTTTCTCCACCGAGCGCATCTTCGGCTTCAACCGCCCAGCGCAACATTTCGCCAGGTGCTGCCGTGCCGGCGGGAATCACTGCACTCCAAACTCCGTCGCCCGCAATCTGATCGGCGCCTAGGCCATCGTCTCGCATCGAGAGCGTGGACTCGGCTTCGTACATCTTGCGCACGATCAACGAGACCGCACTCGCTGCCGTGTGCGAAGCGATCTCGGCCGTGACGAGTAAGTCTTCGTTCGGCAGCGGTGTCTCCGGCGTGTGATCGACATCCACCACCGCCGGACCGACGCGCCCATTCACGCTGCCGGGCGTCGGCGCAGTGAAATAGCCTTCGACCCAACCCTGCCCGGGTCGCTCTTCAAACCCATACGAGAGATCGCTGAACTGATCGGGGTAGCCCGCGCCAAAATCCTGAGCGACCGTGCCATTCGGGCGCAGCAAGGCCAATGTCTCGCCTCCGCCACTCAACTTGAAGTTGGTGTGTAACTCAGATCCGGCAATCGCGCGGTCTTTGTCGCTCGCAAAAACCACCAGGAATTTGCCACTTCCAAGCGTGGTACCGGTGGGGAAAACCCAGCGAGCCACCCCTTGTGGGTCGTCGCTCAGGGCCCAGCCCCCCAAATCGACGCTGCTGGCGCTGATATTGGTCAATTCGATCCAATCGGAGCGATCGCCGTCCTCATCTTCGAAAACCGAGTCATTCACCGCCTGAAACTCGGAGATTGCCACTTGTGCAGGGGCGCAAAGACTCGGCAGCAAGGCCAGCAGGGCAGCGAACATGATGAAAGTATACGCCGAGAATCGAAAACGGAACTCCTACCCCTTCTGAGCCGTTTTTGGCTCCGATCCTCTCGAATTCCTGCCGATGTGAAAGGATCGGGTTCCCGGAATGAAAGTTCGCTTCTCCGTGTGGCTGTTGGGGCTGATGGCCCTTTCGCTCGCGCTCCAAACCTTGCTGATCCAGCAAGCTTGGGCGGAGAACCCGTTTGCCTTGGCGCCACTCGGCGATTCGCAGGTGTACTGGGAATGGGCAGGCGAAATCGCGGCGGGCAACCTGATTGCCAGCGAACCCTTCCAATCCGCGCCGGCCTACCCCTATTTCCTCGGCCTGCTGCGCGCGCTTGGCCTCGATCTGCTCGGCGTTTATGGGGTGCAAGCCCTGCTCGGCGCCCTCAGTTTGATGTTGATCGCCGACGCCACCCGGCGGCGCGCTGGCCCTATCGCCGGCTTGCTTGCCGGAACGTTGTGGCTGTTTCTCGATGAAGCAGCCTTCATCCCGGGCCGGATTTGGAATCTGCCGCTGCAGTTGTTCAGTGGCTCGCTCTTGCTTTGGTACGCGACGCGGATCCCGCAGTTCTATGGCCTGCGAACCATGCTGGGCCTGGGGCTGATCTCCGGTTTCGCGGTCCTGTGCAATCCGGCGATTCTTCCCGCGGTCATCTTGATCGCGATCTGGGCTGGATTCGCCCCCGCCGAGCGCAACATTCTGGGTTCGTTCTCGGCCCTGGTCATGGTGGCACTTTGCATCGCGCCGGTGACTTGGCATAACCGCCAAGCGAGCGATGAGACGATCTTGATCTCGGCCCAAGCCGGTTTGACCTTTGCGCACGGCAACAGCGCAGCGGCTACGGGCACCTACACCCCGGTCCCCGGCGTTTCCGAGAATCGACGTCGACAAAACCAAGACGCTCTGCAAATTGTCGAAGATGCGACCGGTGAACGGAGCTGGAACGCAACGAATCGTTACTTCTTCGCACGCGGACGGGCTTGGATTCTTGATCACCCGGGCGACGCTTTCATCTTGGAAATGCGCAAGTTCTGGTGGCTGATGACCGGCCGCTACTACGCCGATTTGTACAACCCGCAGCTGGAGAAGCGACTCGAGTTTGGCTCGCGTCTCATGCTGGCGCCGCTCACCCTCGCGCTGCTGCTGCCACTGGCGATCCTCGGCATCGTGCTGGCTTGGCGGTGGGAAGGCTTCCGCCAACGAGCCCCCGAAATCCTGCTGGTGCTCGGCCCAGCAGCGATCGTTTTGGTGTTTTGGTACAGCCCGCGGTATCGCATGCCGCTGGCACCGGCCGCGATTCTGCTCAGCGCCGAGGTTCTGGTCGGCGCGGTGACCGCCTGGAGACAGTCCCCTCGCAATAAGCTGCCCGCGGCCTGGGTGCTGGGATTGCTCTCGTTCGCCGTCGTCGCAGCACAAGTCAATCGACTGACCCGATTCGACGCGCCGCATATCTTGATGCCGGCCTTCCTGCACTCAGTGGGTGACACTTTGCGCGTGCAAGAAGGACGAGAAGAAGAGGCCATCCCGTATCTTGAAAAAGCGATTCAGCGCGGCTTCCTTGAGGTCGAAGCACACTACAGCTTGGCTCTTGCGTACATGAAAGTCGCCGAGCGCACGCTCAACGACGGCGGCGAGGACTCTCAGAAACGAGCCTTGCCGATCTACGACAAGGCGGTGGAGCAACTGCGCGAGACCGTGGCCTTGGATCCGGGCCAGTTCGAAGCCCTATTCAACTTGGCGAGCATTGAGTATTGGTTCTACCAACTTGCGCGCAGTAGTCGGAAAGACGTCATCCCGCGCGTAGAAGAAGCTCTGAGCCTTGCTTTGGAGACCAAGCGCGAGGGACCAGCCGCGCAGCTACAACAGATGCTGTCGCAGCTGAAGACCCCCTGACTCGAGGGCGGCTGCTGACCGCCCGCAATGTCGACCGATCGCCCGCGCCCTGCCCGCGCCAGCCGCCCGCGCCCGCCTCGCGCGCGCCGGCTTCGGCCCGCCGAATCCCGTTGGAGTTGCCCTGCTGGGTGGATTCCTCCCGCTCGCAAGTCGGGCGCAAAGGACGGCGTCCATACCGGCCTGGTCGCGCAGTCCCGTGCGCTGGAAGCTCTGCGCATGGGTTTGGCGGTGCCTGGACCGGGGTTTCACGTCTTCGTCGCTGGCCTCGGCGGCGCCGATGAGCCCGAGCGCGTCGTCGGCCTGATTGAGCAACTGCGCATGCAGTGCCCGCTGCCGCGCGATCACGTCTTTGTGCACAACTTCGCCGACGCTGCGCGGCCCATGCACTTGCAGTTGGCCGCCGGGCAGGCGGGCGATTTGATGACCGGCATGAGCCGCTGGGTGCGCACGCTCACGCGCGAGATTCCCAAGCTGCTCGAATCTGACGCGCACGTCGATCGGCGGCACCGCTTGTACACCCGTTACCAGAAGGCCGAAGAACAGCTGTTCCGGCGCTTTAGTCGCAGCCTTCAAGCGCAGGGGTTGGAACTCGTCACCATCGAAGACGACGAGGGTCGCCGTCGCGACATCTTGGCCCGGATCGGCGAACAACTGCTGCCGCTGGAAGCACTCGGCGAGCTGCCGCGCGCCGGCCGGCCGACGATTGCGGCGCGCAAACGCTTGCTGGCCGCCCGCACCGAGGCGCGCAAGGAACTGCGCAAAGTGCAACGCAAGGCTCGTGCGCTTGGCCTGCGCCTGTTAGACCAAGTGCAACAACTCGACGCAAGCGAAGTTACCGAACTGGTCGAAAACCTCACTTTGGCCTTGGCCGAGGAAATTGACGCCGACCTCGAACTGGCGGGCTGGCTTGGCGAATGCGCACGCCATGCGCATAGCAATCCCCAGCTATTCCTGCACAGCACGCAACGCGACGACAACGAATCCGAAGCCGCCGATTCCACGCTCGGCGTTGAAGTCTTTGAAATCAATATCGTGCGCAAGAACGACGGCGGGCTGGCCTGCCCGATCGTGTTTGAGCAACACCCGAACTACAGTAACCTATTTGGCACCGTCGAACGGCATCTACTGCGCGATGGCATGGGCCGCACCCATGTTGCGGTGCGACCGGGCTCCTTGCTCGCGGCGGATGGCGGCTTCTTAGTCCTCAACGCGCGGGACATCTTCCGCGAAGCCCAGGTTTGGCGCGCTCTCAAACGCACCCTGCAAACCGGGCGGCTTGAGGTGCATGCGCTGGAAGGGCTTTCGCCCTTGGGGGTCACCGGAGTACGCCCCGCTCCGGTTCCGATCGACATCAAGGTGGTCTTGGTTGGCAGCCCGGGCATGTATGAACACCTGCACGAGAACGACAGCGACTTCCCCGAGCTGTTCAAGATCAAGGCCGAGTTTGAAGACAGCATGCCGCTGGAGGCAAGCCCGGTCGGCGAACTCGCAAGCATGCTGCGGGTTGGCTGCGAGCAGCAGGACGTGCTGCCGATAGCGCGCGATGGCTTGCAGGCGCTGATTGAACGAGCCGTCGCCCTCGCCGGCCGACGCGGGCGCATCTCGACCGAGTTGCCCACCTTGATCGATTTCGCCCGTGAAGCGGACTACTTCGCTCGACTTGAAGGCAGCCGCAGCTTGCGCCGCTCGCACGTGGATGCCGCACGCGAGGCCTTTCGGCGCATGCATAGCTCGGACTCCGAGTGGCATCTCCGTCAGGTCTTGAACGGTGTCTACCAAATCAACAGTGAGGGCACAGCGATTGGCCGCGTCAATGCACTGACGGTAGTCAGCCTGGGACCACTCAGCGCCGGACGCCCCGCCCCCGTTAGCGCGGTCGTCGCGGCAGGTGATGAGAGCTATTTGAATGTCGAGCGCGACATCGACCTGTCCGGCCCGATCCACAACAAGGGTGTGTTAATGCTCGAGTCCTTCATGCGCCATCGCTATGGCCAAGAGCGCTCGCTGCCGATCAAGGTCTCGCTGACCTTTGATCAGAACTACGGCCCGATTGACGGCGACTCGGCGTCATCGACCGAACTCTACGCCGTGCTCTCCGCGCTGACTCAACTACCGATTCGACAGGACATCGCAGTGACCGGTGCTGTTGACATGCGCGGCAAAGTCATGGCGATTGGTGGAATTGAAGCCAAGGTGCGTGGATTCTGGGAGCTCTGTAAAGCGCGCGGCTTCACCGGCGAACAGGGCGTCATGCTGCCGGAGTCCAATGTGGCCGACCTGATGCTCGATCCTGAGATCGTCGAAGACATTCGGGCGGGCAAATTTCACCTGTGGGCGATCGACCATGTCGATGCCGGCATCGCCTTGTTGACTGGCCAAACTCCGGCTGCGGTGCGGAAAAAGGTCGAGCAGGCCCTTGACGAGTTTGACCGCAAGAACGACGACAAAGACGACAAGGATGAGCACGGCAAAGACGCCGACTCCTCGTCGAAGAAGAAGCCCAAGCCCAAGAGCGAAAGCCCAGAAAAAGCTCCCGACCGGGACTAATCCCGCCGGCTTAGACTGAAGGGTTCAAGCCCAGACCGACCATGCTGTACATCGACCCCCACATTCACTGCATCTCGCGGATCACCGACGACTACGCCGCCCAATTCCAGCACGGGGTACGCGTGGTCATAGAACCCTCGTTTTGGCTCGGCCAGCCGCGCACCAGCGTCGGCACCTTCCGCGACTACTTCTTGATGATTCAAGAATGGGAGGCGCAACGGGCCATGGAAAAGGGCATCCACCATCGTTGCTTGATCGCCTTGAATCCCAAGGAAGCGAACGACGACATGGTCCGCGAGCCGGTTCTTGAGGTTCTGCCGGAGTTCCTCGACCACCCGAACGTTCTGGGCGTCGGCGAAGTGGGCTATGACGCCATCACTCCGGCAGAAGAAGACGCGATGATCCGTCAGATCAACATGGCAATCGAGCGCGACATGCCGGTCATGGTGCACACTCCGCACCGCGATAAAGCACGCGGCACCGAGCGCACCATGGATGTGGTCGAAGGCTTGGGGATTGACCCGAGCCGCGTGATCATCGACCACTCGACCGAGGAAACCACCAAGATGATTCTTGATCGTGGCTTCTGGGCCGGCCACACGGTTTACCCGAATACCAAGCTGACCCCCGAGCGATTCGTCAACCTGTTCTTCGAGTTTGGCACCGAACGCATGATGCTCAACTCGAGTGCCGATTGGGGCGACGCCGACCCGCTCAACGTACCCAAGACCGCCGCCCTGCTCGAAGCCCGTGGCGGCAAGCGCGCGGACATTCAACGCCTGGTTTGGAATAACGTCATCGACTTCTACGGAGTCGAGCGATTCCGACTGCCCGCGGACCTGATGGAGGCCGCCGGCATGCAGGTGAAAAACTAGCGAAAGCTCAGTTACCCCCACCCCGCACCCTCTCTATAAGAAGCACCTGAGTTTCACCTAGGGGAGAAACAAGGGGGAGAGAAACGCGAGGGCTCTGGGGAGGGCCCTCGCGATTTTTTTGCCGCAAGTGCCGCCCGCACGGCAGATTGCAGTCCCGAAATCGAAGAAAAACGGCCCGGCGAACAGTTTTGTGTTCGCCGGGCCGTTTTTCTTGAAAGGTCTCCAAAAGACCGATTCCTGGCCCTTGTGACAGGATGGTGACTATTCCGCCAGTTCGCCGAGCGTCACGCGCAGCGTCATGGGCGCGCCATCCCGCCAGATCTTGAAGCGCACCGGAGTTCCCGGAGGCGTCGTGCTGATGCGAGCGCGTAGATCATCGGTCGAGGCAATCTCCTTGCCTTCGATCGCCAGGATGATGTCACCACGAACCAAGCCCGCCTTGGCTGCTGGGGAATCCGCAGTCACACCTCCGACCTTGGCACCGTAGGGTCGACTCAGCCCGACCTGATCGGCATCCGAAGCACTGACCCCCGTCGGCTGCACCCCCAGGTACCCACGCCGCACGCGTTGATCTTCGACCAATGCCTGCACAATCGCGGAGGCCATGCGCGCAGGGACCGCGTACCCAGCCCCTTGCCAAACCTGGCCTGCGATCGCCGTGTTGATGCCAATGACCTCGCCGGCCATATTGACCAAAGGTCCTCCGGAAGACCCGCGGTCGATGTAGGCATCGAACTGCAAGAAGTTCTCGTAGCGGATGTCTGGCAGGTCCGGCGTGCGATTCAGGCCCGAAATGACTCCCGTCGAGGTCGTCCCCAGCTCTCCGAGCGGATTGCCTACTGCCATGATCCAGGTGCCCGGGACGAGTTTGTCGCTGTCTCCCCATGCCAACTGGCTGTCCGCTTCGCCTTCGGGAATCTGCACCACCGCGATGTCCGTCTTCGGATCGGTGCCGAGGACCAAACCGTCAAACTCGCGGCCATCGTGGAGCCGAACCCGAACGACAGCATCTCTGCCGCCGACCACATGGTTGTTGGTCACGATCAAGCCGCGCACCTTGTCGAGAATGAAACCCGAGCCGGTTCCGGCAGTGATGCCCTCGCCACGGGTACGCCGCGTGGATTCAAAGTGGACCGTCGCCGCAAGGACCTGCGAGGCAAGTCGAGCCGTTGCATCCGAAATCGCTTGGAGCGTGGGATCCGCCTTGCCCGATCCAAGCGCCGAGAGCTCAGCAGCCGATTGCGGCGCCTGAACGAGTGCCTGGGACGACGGGGAACGATCGAACTGGCCAAAGGAAAGGCCAGCAAGGAAGAGCAGAGCAGCGGTGATGACGGAATCTCTCATGGGCAGATCTATTTTGCGACAAGATGACGGGAATCCCAAGCCCTGATTCGAGATCCGGGCAAGGGATGGCTAAGAGCCGAGAACCACTCTTCTCAGGTCGAACCCCACTTCGGCTACGCAGATACGAGCAATTTGCGCGTGCTTCTGCCCCAGGACCTTGCTCCGTGCCCTAGAATCTTCGACTTCGTCTGGACATCCCCCCGCAAGTTTCTGCGGGAAAGGTTCGCCCAGACGGGGCCTGCTTCCCTTGTCCCGACAAGCCATGTCCGCGATCAAGACCAAGCGAGGTCTCAATCTGCCGATTTCCGGCGGCCTTCAAGCCACCGAAATCGTCAAAGGGCCCCCGATTAAACAACTCGCCATCCTGCCCCAGGAAGCCGTCGGCATTAAGCCGCGTCTTCTCGTCGAAGTCGGAGATACCGTGCAAATCGGTACTCCTCTGGTTCTCGACAAACGGGCAGAAAAGGTGCAATTCACCTCCCCGGCTTCCGGTGAAGTCGCCGCCATTCATCGTGGCGCGCGGCGGTCCTTGCTGGCCATCGTGATCCAGCCGGACGGCCAGGCCTCCCAAATCGAAGGGTTCACGCCTTTGGACCCGAGTGCGAGCCCGGTCGAAGACCTGGTCGACGCACTGTGTCGTTCGGGCCTTTGGGCAGGTTTGCGGCAGCGTCCGTTTGAGAAGGTTGCTGATCCGCAAGTTGCTGCGTCTGCGCTGTTTGTTACGGCAATCGACACGCGACCACTGGCGGCCAATCCTCGCGATTTGATCCGCGGGCGCGAGGCGCACTTCACGACCGGCCTGACGGCATTGGCTCGGCTCACGCCGAAGACCTATCTGTGCAGTGCTGCTAGTGACTGGGCAAGCCTGGCTCCGGCCGGAGTCCAGCACCAAGAGTTCCAGGGCAAGCACCCCGCCGGCAACGTCGGCACGCATATGCACTTGTTGAACCCGGTGAGCGCGACGCGTTCGGCATGGCACATCGGGGTGCAAGATGTCGCGGATATCGGCGAGTTCTTGGCCACCGGCAAGATTCCGACCGAGCGCGTCGTTGCCTTGGTCGGACCAGGCCTGCGCCAACCGCAGTTGGTTCGCACCCAGAAAGGGGCAGCCATCGCCGAGCTTTGCGGCGGACTCGCTGATTGCGAAGAGCCGCGTTATATCAACGGTTCGGTTCTCGATGGTGCGACTGCGCAACCGGGCGACGAAGTGGGCTACCTGGGCCGTTACGCCAATCAGGTCAGCGTGCTGAGCGACAAGCCCAAGCGCCGCTTCTTGGACTGGATGAACCCTTTCTCGAACTCGTTCACGGTCACCAACACGGTGCTGTCCAAGTTCACCAAGAAGGAATACGCCTTCGACACCGACACCAACGGTGGCCATCGTGCCATCGTGCCCATCGGGTCTTACGAAGAGGTCATGCCGCTCGACATTTTGCCGACGCAGTTGCTGCGCGCACTCGCCAGCCAAGATCTTGAGGGCTGCGAGAAACTCGGCGTGCTCGAGCTCGCTGAAGAAGACTTAGCTCTTTGCGAGTACGTCTGTGCTTCGAAACTCGACTACAGCGTGCTGCTCCGCGACATGCTCACCACCATTGAGAAGGAGGGCTAATCGATGAAGTTCTTGCGCAAGCAACTGGACAAGATTGCGCCCACCTTCGAGAAGGGCGGCAAGCTTGAGAAGTGGTACCCGTTGTACGAGGCTGCGGACAGCTTCATGTTCACACCGGGGCAACGATCGAAGGCCGGCGCGCACGTGCGCGATGGCATCGATATGAAGCGGCTGATGATGACCGTCGTGATCGCACTGATCCCGGCGACTCTGATGGCCTTCTGGAATACCGGCTACCAAGAGCTGCGCGCCACGGGAACCGATGTTCCCGGCATGCTGCAATCGGTCTTGGCCGGCGCCTGGCACTTCCTGCCGGTCTACATCGTCACCCTTGCCGTCGGCGGTTTGGTCGAGGCGGTGTTCGCCTTGATTCGAAAACACGAGATCAACGAGGGCTTCCTCGTGACTTCGCTGTTGTTCCCGTTGATCCTGCCGCCCGACATCCCTTTGTGGCAGGTTGGCATTGGCATTGCCTTTGGCGTCTTGGTCGGCAAAGAGATCTTCGGCGGAACAGGCTTCAATGTGCTGAACCCAGCGCTCACCGGCCGGATCTTCTTGTTCTTCGCCTACCCTGGTCAGATTTCGGGCGACAACGTCTGGATCGCGAATCAAGAGGCCTGGACGGACGGCGTCAGCGGCGCAACGGCCTTGGCTCAGTTCTACAACGGAGCGACGCCCGAGACTCTGCTCGCCCCCACCGGCGAAGCTCTCACCTGGTGGGATTACTTCATTGGAACGGTGCCGGGATCGATGGGCGAAACCTCGACCCTTGCCTGCCTGATTGGTGCCGCCTTCCTGATCCTCTCGAAGGTCGGTAGCTGGCGCATCATGCTGTCGATGTTCCTCGGCATGGTTTTGACCACGCTGCTGTTTAACGCACTTGCCGTGAACAGCTACATGGAAGTGGGACCCCTGTGGCACTTGGTCACCGGCGGGTTTGCTTTCGGCATGGTCTTCATGGCGACCGACCCGGTTTCCGCGTCCTCGACCAATACCGGGCGCTGGATCTATGGCTTCCTGATCGGAGCCTTGACCGTGCTGGTCCGGGTTCTGAATCCGGCCTATCCCGAGGGCGTCATGCTCGCCATCATCTTCATGAACGTGTTTGCGCCGACGATTGACTACTACGTCGTCAAGGCCAACATCAAGCGCCGGGAGCAGCGACTTGAACTACAGTAACCGCTACATCGTCCTGTTTGCGGCCGGCCTCTGTCTGGCGCTTTCGCTGGTCGTTTCGACGATTGCCGTCAACCTTAAGGACATTCAGGACGCCAACAAGCTGCTCGATAAGCAGACCATGGTGTTGCGCGTCGCAGGGCTCGTCGAAGCAGGTGCGCAACCGACTTTGGAAGAAGTCGCGACCTACTTCGAAACCATCGACACGATGGTGGTTGACACGACCACCGGTGAGCTGAGCCTTTTTGACCCGGCCACGATGAAGATCGACCCGCGCAAGGACGCGAAGGCAAAAGACCTGTCCAAACGAACCGAGGGCGAATGGGCTAAGAAAGCTTCCATCAAATCGATTGCCGAGAAGCAACTGGTCTACCTGATCCGCACGCCGGGCAAGGAAAGCGTGGTCTTTCCGATCTACGGCAATGGCCTTTGGTCGACCTTGTACGGCTTTTTCTGCGTGAAGCCAGATCTCGACGAGGTCGTCGGCATCATCTACTACGAGCAGAAGGAAACCGCCGGCCTCGGTGGCGAAGTCGAAAACCCGCGCTGGCTTGCCCAGTGGCCGGGCAAGAAGGCTTTGACCCAAGATGGCGACTTGCTCGTCGAAGTCGTCAAGAACGGCAAAGTCATCGACCCTTCGACCCAAGTCGACGGCATCTCGGGCTCGACGATCACCTCGGTCGCCGTGACCTACATGCTTGAATTCTGGTTCAGTGAGCAAGGCTACGGCAAGGCGCTGGACAACATCCGCCAGGCGATCAGCTAGGAGTAACGACGATGAGCAAGACCAAAAAGATCCTCGTCGATCCGCTGCACATCAATAACCCGATCACTTTGCAGGTGCTGGGCATCTGCTCAGCGCTCGCGGTGACGACCAAGCTCGAGATTGCATTTGTGATGTCGGCCGCTCTGACCTTTGTGTTGGTGCTGTCGAACGTGATCATCTCGCTGCTGCGCAACGCGATCCCCCCCAGCATCCGCATCATCACGCAACTGGCGATCATCGCCTCCTTGGTGATCATTGCCGACCAAGTCCTGGCGGCCTTTGCCTACCAAGCTTCCAAGCAGCTGTCGGTTTTCGTCGGCCTGATTATCACCAACTGCATCGTGATGGGACGCGCCGAAGCATTCGCCATGGCCAACCCTCCGGGCCCGGCGGCGATCGATGGCTTGGGCAACTCGCTCGGCTACAGCCTGATCCTGATTGTGGTCGCCTTCTTCCGCGAGCTATTTGGCTCGGGCAATCTGTTCGGCATCGAGATCATGCAGACCGTGAACAACGGTGGCTGGTACAACCCGAACGGCATCATGGTGCTTTCGCCGGGTGCATTCTTCATCATTGGATTCATCATCTGGGTCCAGCGCTGGATCAGTCCTGAGATCCAAGAGGAGACGAACTAATGGTTGAGTACGTCAACTTGTTCCTGAAGGCGGCATTCGTCGAGAACATGGCTCTGGCCTTCTTTCTCGGCATGTGTTCCTTCTTGGCAGTCTCCAAGAAAGTCGAAACGGCAGTCGGCCTCGGCCTGGCAGTCATGTTCGTCCTGGTGATTACCACGCCGATCAATCAGCTGATCTACGACTTCTTGCTGAAGGACGGCGCGCTTGCTTGGGCCGGATACCCAGATGCGGACTTGAGCTTCCTTGGTTTGATCGCCTATATCTCTGTGATCGCTGCCATGGTGCAGATCGTGGAGATGGCCATCGATAAGTTCTCGCCTTCGCTTTACGCGAGCCTGGGTGTGTTCTTGCCGCTCATCGCCGTGAACTGCGCGATCCTTGGCTCGTCGCTGTTCATGGTGCAACGCGAATACACCTTCACTGAGTCGATCCCCTTCGCGCTCGGCTCTGGATTCGGCTTCTTCATCGCGATGGTCGCCTTGGCGGCGATTCGCGAGCGCTTGAAGTACTCACAGGTCCCTGGCCCCTTGCGTGGCCTGGGCATCACTTTCATCACCACCGGTCTGATGGCTCTGGGATTCCAGATCTTCGGCGGCATTCAACTCTAAGCAGACAGGAATCTCAAGATGGAAACCATCGTCCTCGGCGTCGCGATGTTCTGCATCGTCGTGCTCGCCATGGTATTTATCCTGATCGGTGCGAAGTCGAAGCTGGTCGCGTCGGGCGACGTCAACATCGTCATTAACGGCGATGACGCGAGCCCGGTGAAGACCTCACCCGGCGGAACTTTGCTCTCGACGCTTTCCGCTCAGAAGATCTTCGTCCCGTCCGCCTGCGGTGGCGGCGGCACCTGCGCGCAATGCTTGGTGCAAATCGACGAAGGCGGCGGCTCGCTGCTTCCGACTGAAGAAGGCCACATCTCGCGCGGTGAGGCCAAGGAAAACTGGCGTCTCGCGTGTCAGGTCAAGGTCAAGCAGGATATGAAGATCCGGGTCGACGAGTCGGTCTTTAACGTCCAGAAGTGGAACTGCGAAGTCGTTTCGAACCACAACGTCGCAACCTTCATCAAGGAGTTCAAAGTGCGCTTGCCGAAGGGCGAGAAGATCAACTTTGTCTCCGGGGATTACATCCAAATCGAGATTCCGCCGCACGATGTCGACTTCCACGACTTTGAAGTGGAAGACGAATACCGTGGCGACTGGGATCAATACAAGATTTGGGAGAACCGTTCGAAGACTACCGCGACGGTCGAGCGCGCCTACTCGATGGCGAACTACCCGGACGAGGGCGATGACATCGTCATGCTGAACGTGCGGATCGCGACGCCGCCGCCGCGCACCGAAGGCCTGCCTCCGGGCAAGGGCTCTTCGTACATCTTTAACTGCAAGCCGGGTGACAAGGTTGTGGTTTCTGGCCCGTACGGCGAGTTCCACATTCAGAAGACCCAGCGCGAAATGATGTTCATTGGTGGTGGTGCAGGCATGGCCCCGCTGCGCTCGCACATCATGCGCCTCCTGAAGACGGACAACACCGACCGGAAGATGACTTACTGGTACGGTGCGCGTTCGAAGCGCGAGATGTTCTACATCGAGGACTTTGATGAGCTGCAAGAGAAGCACGAAAACTTCTCGTGGCACGTTGCGCTTTCCGAGCCGCAGCCCGAAGACAACTGGACCGGGCATACCGGCTTCATTCACCAAGTCGCGCTCGACAACTACCTGTCGAAGCACCCTGCGCCGGAAGACATCGAATACTACTTGTGTGGACCTCCGATGATGAACGCCGCGGTACTGAAGATGCTCGACGACCTTGGGGTCGATCCCGAAATGATCCGCTTGGACGACTTCGGCGGATGATCCGCGCTCATCGCGCAAATGGGGAAGGCGGCTTACTGGCCGTCTTCCCCTTTTTCTTTGCCACGCTGCTTGGCCTGCTGTTGAGCCTGCCCGCTTGTGGCGACGCATCTCGCCCCTCCCCAGAACGATCCGCGGCCAATGAGGCGTTGCGCCTCCAGGGATCCACGATGGGTACCACCTGGAGCGCGAGCCTGCATGGAGCCCCTTCGGAAACGGATTGGCGGGCTCGACTCCAAGCGGAGCTCGACGAGATAGAGGCCGCACTAACGACTTGGGACCCGGGGTCGGAGCTCATGCTGCTGAATGCAGCAGGCGTAGCCGAGACTGAGCAGGGCTTCCCTGTTGGCGAGATCACTTGGGGCTGCCTGCATGTTGCCCGCGATTTGGCACAAGCCACCCAAGGGGCATTCGACCCGACGATGCAGCCCTTGGTGGCCCTTTGGGGCTTTGGCAAGGAGCGCGACATTCCCTTGCCCACCGAGACCCAGATCGAATCCGCCCTCGCCGCAACGGGATGGGAGAAGTTCTCCGTCTCGTTCGAGTCCAGCGTTGTGTACAAGCAAGAAGCCGTGCAACTCGACCTCAGTGCGGTCGCAAAGGGCTGTGCCGCGGACAGTCTTGCCGAACTGGCGATCGAACTTGGTTGCAGCGGCGGCTTGATCGAAGTCGGCGGTGAAATCCGCGTCTTCGGGGAACGCGCCGAGGGAGGGCCTTGGCGAGTCGGGGTCGAAGCTCCTGCGAGCCGCCCCGACGCGCCGCGCATCATTGGATCGGTGCTTGAGATCGACCCTGCCAACCTGCTGCTTCAAGCCGTAGCCACAAGCGGCGATTCACGCAACTGGCGGACGGTCGATGGAATTCGCTTCACGCACATCATCGACCCAAGGACTGGACGCCCGGTCGAGAATCCACCGGCTTCGGTCACGGTGGTGGCCCCGACTTGTGCCGTCGCCGATGCCTGGGCGACCGCCCTCTTGGTGCTCGGCCCCGAAATCGGCCTACCTCTTGCGGTCGACAGAGAACTGGAAGTGTGCTTTCAGATCCGTCAGCCAGACGGCAGTTTCCGCTCGATCGCTTCAGAGGGCTACGCGCCGCTCGTCGCCAGCCGCTCGGGTCACTAGACCTCGAAAGACTCGCCGGCCTGGTCGCGGCCATGGTGGCCGCCCAAGCCCCGATCTGGGCGACGCTGCGGCCAACCCAGTTCGGCGACCAGCACGAGGTCATTGCCCTCTTCATGGCCGCAGAGGTCTTGCTTCTTGCGTTCGCACAAGCAATCGCCAAGTTGGCTGCCATCGACAGCCACGCCGCCACAGGAACCCTGCAGCTTGCGATCGCTGAAGATCACCCCCACAGCCATGCCCAAGACGGCAAGACCGAAGACCACAAAGGCGGCGACGAACTCCATTGCCCCCTATCGTACCCGCGTCGCCTAATTACGAGCGGTTTTCGCCTTCGCGAGAGCCGTCGGAAGGCCCTTCAGGATCGCTTCCTTGCCCGACTCGGAAATCGGGTCATTGCCGAGATAGACGTGGAAGAGCGAGTGGCACAGCGCCAAGTTCTTGATCTCGGGCGAATCCTTGCCGTCAATCGTGGTCAGCAGGCGCCCGCCGGGCAGCCAGGTGAACTGCAAGACTTGGTCTTCCTTGGCTTCGGTCTTGAAGTAGCCACGGAACTTCGTCAGCGCATCGGTTGCGGCCTGCTGCTGTTTCTCGTCCATCTTGGCGGTGTACTTCTTGATCCGCGACTTCAGCGAGTCCTCAAATGCCTCGGCCATGTCATCGGCGTCGACATCGCGGGCCATGACCAAGCGAATCGTCTTGCCGAATTGGTCATCGAGCAGGGCCGCGTCGAGCTTACGGTCCTTCATCATGTCCTTCATTTTGCGCCCCACCAGGGGCTTGAGCTTGGCGGATGCGGCAGCAGAGTCCAGGTAGAAGCCAAAGGCATAGACCTTGACCCGGAAAATGGTCTTCTTGCGCACCCCAAGCCCGGCCAAATGGTGAGTCGTGAGCGCTTCGCCTTTCCCGTACTGGATCCACTCGGGGAACATCGCGTCAGTCGCCTTCTCTTCGACCAACGGAGCGGCAACGGGAGCCGGTGCGGGCGTCGGTTTCACGACCGGCTCTTGGGCGAATAACGGAGCTGCACTGCCAAGTGCGGCGGTCAAAGCGACGATCGGAAAGAGGCGCATGATGATTTAGCTACGTGAGCGAAGGATCGACCTGCACCACAATCTTGCCAAACACTTGTCGATCACTCATGCGGCGGTGCGCGTCAGCGATCTGATCAAGCGAAAAACGACGATCGATGATGGGTTGCAGGGCCCCAGAGAAGACCAAATCGGCGATCCGCTTCACTTCTCCGAGTCCGCCCATCGTACTCCCCAAGATTGACAGGGTCTTGAAGAAAAGCGGGGCGAAGTGGAGCTCCATTTCTGCGCCCGAAGTTACGCCGCAAGTCACGACGCGACCGCCTCTTGCCAATAACCAGATTCCTTTCGGCAAGGTGTCTCGTCCGATGTGATCGACGATGATGTCGACCCCGTCGCGGCCCGCCCAAGCCTTGACTGCCTTGGTCCAGTCCTCGTCGCGGTAGTTCACACCCGCTTCGGCACCGTTTTCGATTCCGCGCTGCACCTTGTCATCGCTGCCAGCCGTGACAAAGACGCGCGCTCCATGCAAGCGCGCGATTTGCGTCGCTGCCGCACTGACACCCGACCCTGCTGCATGAATCAAGACCCGGTCGCCGGCTTGCACCGCGCAGCGCGTGACGACCATGTGCCATGCCGTCAGATAAGTCAGCGGAAAGGCGGCCGCCACATCGAGCGGAAAGCCATCGGGAACCGGAATCAGATTCTCCGCTCGCACCACTGCAAACTCGGCGTTGCCGCCATCCGTGGTCTCGCCGTAGATCCCGTAGCGCGCGCACAGGTTCTGCTGACCCGACCCGCAGCGCCGGCAATGCCCACAGCCGAATCCCGGGGCGATGGTCACGCGCTGGCCCAAAGGAGTGGATTCGGCACCCGGGCCAACCGCATCGACGATTCCACTGAAATCGCAACCTGGCGTGATCGGCAGCGGGAACTTGTGGCCTTCGATGCCGCGCCGTACCCAGGTATCGAGGTGATTCAGCGCGCTCCAAGCGACGCGCACGCGCACCTCGCCGGGACCTGGCTCGGGAACTGCAATCTCGTCGAGTTGGAGGACTTCAAAGTCTCCGTGAGCATGAACACGAACCGCGCGCATGCCAGGATTCTACCTTGGCGATGCGCGCGGTTGAGGCCGAGCGGGCTTTGGACGAGCTTATTGCTGGTCGAGCTGACCGCGCAGTTCAGCGTTGTCTGGGAAGCGGTTTGCCCCGTCCTGCCAGGCCGCGCGGGCTTGGTCCATGCGCCCCGATTGCTAGTACATATTGCCAAGAATCAAGTAGGTCTGCGCAAACTCCGGGCGACTTGCAGCGTCTGCTTGCTGCCCGCGCAAGATCTCAAACTGACGAATCGCTTCGCCTTGCTTGCCGGTAAAAGCAGGCCAGTTCGACAACGACATTGCCTTGCCAAACCGCGCATCCCAGGATTGATCGTTGATGGCGAGCGCTTTGTCGTAGGTGCCATCTAACTTCATCGCCCAGGTCCCCGTTTCGATGGGATTGGTGGTCGAGAAGACCTTCTGCAAATAGCCCACCGCAAGTTCGAGCTGAGCGCTCTCGCTATCGGGCTGCAACTCCGCGCGCTTTTCAAGCTCTTCGATGACCGCATCCAAGAGGCCCGCATCGGCCGCCGCCTGCATGGCTGCCATTTGAGCATCCCAGCCATCGGCCGCTTGCATGGCAAGGATCACTTCCTCCGCGGTCGAGAACTTCGCCTGAGCCGGGCTCGCATCGCCCTCGGACTCAGCTAGCGCAGCCCCCGCTGCGAGCAAACGAGCTTCCAGGTTTTCAGCCATCCACGCGTCAATGGCCGCCTGCAACTGAGCCTCGGTATCGGTCGCAACTCGATTGCCGGTATCCGCCAACCCAACCGGACGAGGTGATTCGAGCTCTTGACGGAGAGCGCGGATTTCCGCTTCGAGTTCGGCCAGACGCGCCGACTCGCCGGGAGCCGCGGCTTCGACTGCGTCCGTACTCGGCTGCGCGAAACTGCCCGCAAAGTACCCGGCAAGGCCACCGGCAGCGATACCAAAGACTAGATGAGGAAGGACGTTCATGATGGTGAAGCGGAGAATGGGGTCTAGCGACCCTCGAACTGAGGAGCGCGCTTTTCCGTGTAGGCCGCAATGCCCTCGCGCGCATCCTGGCTATCGAACAAACGCTGCTGAAGTTCGCGTTCAAGCGCGAGGCCCGACTCGAGTGGAAGCCCGCAGCCAGACTGAACCGCGCGTTTGATGTTGCCGATGGCGAAAGACGCCGTTTGGGGGCTGCAATACTGACGCGCAGCAGCCTGCACTTGTTGGACGAATTCGGCGTGTTCCAGGACTTGATGCACCAGGCCAAGCTGGTGCGCCTCCTCGGGACCGTAGAGCTTGGCATCAATCATCATCTCGAGCGCGCGCGATTGGCCTAGCAAGCGGCCGAGTCGTTGCGTGCCGCCTGTCCCGGGCAGCACACCGAGCTTTACTTCAGGAAGCCCCAGCTTGTAACCCTTGCCCTCTGCGGGGTTGGCGCGCATCCAGCGTAGATCGCAAGCCATCGCGACTTCGAGCCCGCCACCCACGCAGTGCCCATTCAGGGCCGCAATCGTGAGCTTGGGAGTGTGCTCCAATCGCAACATGGTCTCATTCGCGTGCAGACAGAAGCTGTACTTCCATCGCGGCGTCACGCGATTCAGCATGCCGATGTCCGCACCCGAACAGAAGAACCGATCGCCGTCGCCGCACAGCACGATGACATCGGCTTCTTCACACATGCGCGCAGCAAGAATCGCCTCGTCAAGATCGCGCATCATCTCGTAGGAATAATTGTTCGCTGGCGGATTCTGCATCATCAGCCAGGCGACACGGTCTTCGACGCGAGCACGCACGAGACCGTGCGGCAGATCTTTCCATTCGGAATCGAGCTCGAACATGCCGCGAATTCTAACGCCGCCACGCGCTTGCCTGAGCGGATCGTCCAGCTATCGAATCGCGCGGTAGACGCCGCGGTTTTGCGCGGCGAGCTTTGACAGGAAACTGTCCGCCTGGCGCGGCGCAGCCAGGCCAATCGTGCTAATCCGGACTTTGCGCCAGCGATTCCAGCGCTGAACCCACGCCAGAATGCGATGCGTATTCTGCACTTCGCCCGCCGATGGCATGCCATCGGTGAGCAGAATGATCTCTTCGACTTCCTTGCGCGCGAAGGCCTCTTCCAGACCGCCAAACAGGTTGGTCCCGCCATCAAACTGACGCGAACTTAGCCAGCTATCGGCCGACTCGAGGCGTTTGTCATCACGATTCACCATCCGCCCACTCCCAAAGCTCGAGATGCTCGACTCAAAGAACACGATGTCAAACTCTGCTCGCAACGGCAGCCGCGGCAGCAACTCGGACAACTCATTCACCGCACGACCACCGCGCGATTCACGCGTGCGCTCGGCGAGTGGCGCGTTCATCGATCCGGAAGCATCGAGGACAAAGACGATCCGCTCTCCTTGAATCGGGATGCCCATGTAGGACAGGGTTTGATGGCTCGCTTCGACCGGGCCGGCATCGCGCTTGAATGGAGTGCCCTCGGTGTCGTGCTTCAAGAAGAAGTAACGCCACGAACGGGCATCCGCACCGATGCGATACCCGGTAATCTTCTGCAACAGTGCCACCGCGTCGGATTGCACCCGGCCTTCTTCGCCGGCAACGACATCGATCAGATAGCGCACATCCGAAGCCGATGGCGTGCGGGCCAGAATCTCAAGCGCTTCGAGCTGCAGCGGCGCCTGCTCGGCCCCAAGTTGGCGCAACGCCTCAACGTGCGCCAGAATCGAGCCCCGGTCCGCCAAGCCGCGCAGCGCGGCGATCCGAGCTTCGACCGGCTCGGATCGATCATGCACCGTCTTTCGCGCAAATCCTTCACCGTCGGTAGCGTCGATGCGCACCAATCCGTAGACCGCTTCGGCGCGAATCAAATCGGTGCGACTGCGCGCGTACTTGCGCAGCTCGGGCAACGCTTCCTCGCCAGAGCGGCCGAGCAGGCGGACATAGTCGATCGTCCAGGGACCGCGCGCGACCGACTTGGCGGCTTGGCAGGCCTCATACGAGACAGCGCCATCACGCATCGCCAGTTCTTCCAACACACGCACCCGCTCGTCCGCCGACGTACTGCGATCAAGCAGCCGCGCCTCGAGGGACTGCATGCTCGCGTCAGCGAACTGGGGCAGGAGGGCGATCAGGAGGGAAGCGAACATGGGCGACGCGGGGCCGCGGCTCTAGTCTAGGGCATGCAGATCTCGATTGACCTGGAGCTGCCGGGACTGGAAACCGTGCTTGCCGACTTGTTGCCTGCAGGAATCGAGTTGCGTGGGCTGAAGATGGATCAAAGCGGGATGCGCGCAAGCCTGCAAGCGCCGATGGTCGGCGCGTGCACGCTCACTGCACAAGTTTCTGTCGGCCAGGGCAAGCTGGTCCTTTCTCGATTCGACTTAGAAGGCGCTGGGCTTGCCAAACCCTTGGCGCTCGGGGCGCTGCGCCGCAAGGTATCCGAAACGGATCGCCAGCGAGGCGCATGGCGAGTTTGGGGCGAAAGCGATGGCGGACGCCTCCAGTTATCCTGGACGCGCGGATGAGCGCACGGCTGCTCCATGGAGTTCTTCTAGGCACCCTCGTGGTGCTTGTTTCCTCATTCCTTGAGCTGAGATGGCTGTTTGCGGATTGGCCCTACCACCGTGATTGGGGCCTCGCTTGGACCTGGCTTCCGGCCCATCTCGTCGTGGGCGGCCTCTTAGGACTCGCCATCGCCTGCGCGCTTCCGCTACTCGATCGACGCGGGCAGCGTCATCGGCAGCAGGGCCTCACGCTTTTCGCACCGCTCATCGGAGCAACGCTGTGCCTGATTGCCTTCTTCGACCTGCGTTTCCGCAATCTGGGTGGATCCGGAATCCAAGCATTGGCTTCGCTCGCGATTGGCTGGCTGAGCTTTCTCCTGCTGGCTCGTTTTTGCCGAAGCCGACTTGGCTGGGTGATCAGTGGCTTCGTGGCACCGTGGTTCTGCTGCATCGGCCTGCTCGCCTTGTGCACGGTCAGCGCGGTGCAGGGCTTTGCGCAACCGCTGCCGGCCCGTGGCATCGCACGCGGCGCGGTCCCCGAGCGTATCCAGACTCCGCCGCACGTCTTGCTCATCGTGCTCGACACGGTCAGTGCCAAGCACCTTGGCAGCTACGGCTACCACCGCACCACCAGTCCCGCGCTTGATGCCCTCGCAGACGAAGGCGTCGTCTTCGAACAAGCCTTCGCGACTGCGCCGTGGACACTCCCTAGTCATGCCAGCTTGTTTACCGGGCTGCACCCCACGACTCACCGCACGGGCTGGAAGCACCCACGCCTTGACGACGGCAAAGCGCACGCGGGCCGCGTGATGCTGTACGACTACCTCACGCTCGCCGAAGAGTTGTGTGCGCGAGGCTATGAGACCTGTGGCGTCTCAGAGAAATCCTGGCTGACCGATCGCCACGGACTCACGCAAGGTTTTCAGTACTACCACGATTACTCGATCGCGACGGATGAGGAGCGGCTGCTGCTACCACGCACTCTCGATCGATTGGTCCAGCAACTTGGCTTTGGCCCCCTGCTGAGCGACAAAGGTGGTGATAAGGGCGGTGCGCGCGTCGTGCAGCGCGCCTTGCGCTGGCTCGAACAAGACCGCAACCAGGAACGGCCCTATTTCCTCTTCCTCAACCTGAACGAAGCCCACGCTCCGTACTTACCCCCCGCGGGATTCGAAGAGTTTGGCCGCTACCTTCCCGAGGGCGCCGAACTTGAGGACTTACCCGATGGCTATTTTGGCCACGCCCCTGATCGCAAGAACTACAACAGCGGCGAACGCGACTTACTCGATGCGGAAGTGGAGATTCAGCGCGCGCTCTATGACGCCAGCATCTTGTATCAGGACGGGCTGCTCGATCAGTTGTTCGAGGGACTGCGCGCGCAGGGGCTGATGGAAGACACGCTGGTCATCGTGACGGCGGATCACGGCGAGGAGTTCAACGAGCAAGGCCGTTTCGGCCACCAACTCTCGCTTAGTGACCGACTCTTGCATGTCCCATTGATCATGCGCTATCCCAACGTCTTGCCGGCGAGGGCACGCATTGTCGACCCCGTCTCGCTGGTCGACGTTTTCCCCACGGTGCTCGGCGTGTTGCAAGCCAGCGTCGAAACACCATTCGAACCCGGCCCGCAGCTGCAGGCTCTCGAGGGATTCGATTTGCTGCCGCGGCTACGCGGGGAAGAGGACTCCCCGCGCGATTGGGTGCTCGCGCATGCGGACAATCCCACCGGCTACTTGGCAGGGTTCCCTAACTTCTCGACCGACCCCGAGGAGTTCCCGCTTGCCGCCTATGCAATGCACTCGATTACGATGCTACGCCGGGGAAGCGAGAAGTACTTCCGATTCGGCGATGGCATGGAGGCATGGCTTGACCTCGATCTCGACCCGCGCGAAGACGCCGCCGAGCGGCTCCAGCGCGACGAAGACTTCAGCCTGCCGAGCGAGGCGGCCGCGTTCGCAAGCGGCCTGGATTTTGTCCTGGAACGCATCCTGATTCGGCGCGAACTCCTCGCCGGGCATATGGCGCGCTTCTCCTCCGGGCGAAGTGGAGACGGTGCGAACGATTTGGAGCGCCAGCGCCTCGAGAGCATCGGTTATGTCGGGGAACGCGAGCCACACGGCGCGATCCTGCCGCCACCGATCCCTCATCGATTGTTCCGCTAGCTCACGCGGAAAGCCCCCGCCCGCCACAAGCCGTAAACAACGGCCGCGGCAAGCGCCACGAAGTGGGCGAGCGCATAACCGAGTCGATCGTAGTGACGCCACGTCCAGTCAGGACGTACCAGTCGACGCATGCAGATGCGCAGCCAAGCCGACTCAACCGCAAGGCTGCCAAGAAAGCTCGCCATCCAGGCAACCACCCAAGAACTGGAGCTGAGACCGGATTCGTCTTGCAAGGAGTCCGCTGAGCCGATCGCCGCCGAGCTGAGCAGCAGCCAACCGCTAAGCAGACTCATCGCCATGGATGAAAGCACCAGCCCGGTGGTCCGGCTGAAGTTCTGGCCGAGCACAAACCAAACCGTCCACCACTTGATGAGCAAGCCAAGGCCGATCGCCGCCGGAACCAAGCAGGCTTCAATCGTCCAAGCCAGCGGGCTCAATCGCTTTCTCCTGCAGTTTCCGTTTGGCTGAGTTGATGCAATAACTCCAAGCGGAAGATGCCCGAGTCGTGACCATCGCTAAACAACATGCGGTAGGCGTAATTGCCCACCGGCTGCATATCGACCAAGCCGAGATCGTCGGCGACGCTGGCCGGATCGAGCAATCGACGCCCGGTGACCTCGCTCACGCAATGCGCACAGGGGCACTCCAAGCGGAACACGCGCGGCATCAACTTCGCGCTGGTGCCATCTTGCCAGCTCAAGGTGATGGCTTCGCCGTCACGCTTCAAGCCGACCAAGGTACTCATGAGCCTGCTTGTCGAAACGAGCCTGGCTCGTCTTCGTCACGCTGATAGCGCAAGGCCACGTTCTCGCGCCCCATATCACGCAATCGATCTGGGCTCTTCTTCAAGCCGAGATCATGCGCTTTACTGACGACGCTCTTGAGCGTGCGATCGAGCTGCTTGGCGATTTCGAGGTTTGGCGTCTCGGGGTAGAGCGCGCGCAAACGATCGACATCCGCTTTCTGCCACCGCGGCATGCGCACGCGCTCGCCCGAGCCTTTGCGGCGTTGGAAACCCTTGTCTTTTGCCAAGCAAAACTCGGCAGCCTTGCTATCGATTTCGCGAATGGAGCGGCCGAGAATGACCACCAAGTCTTCGTCGGTGCGCGTGCCGTAATGGCGCTTCAACGATTGCAGATCTTCTGCCATCCAATCGCCGGTACGCATGACGCCGCGCAGCTCGTCGACCTTGCGCAGCACATCCTTGGTATCGCGACGGAGCACAAGCTCGATCACAGCCAAGTCCGCGGCACCCCAGTATTCCTTCAGGCTTTGAATCTCGGACGGAGCCCAAGGGCCGGTTCGAGGATCGCCTTTGAATACCTTTTTGGCAATCCGGCGCACACTTTCAACCGAGCGGTTGAGTTCGCGCGCCAAGACGCCGTCCGGCACTTTGCCGTACTTGCGCCGTAGCTTTTCCAATTCAGCTTGCGACCACGGGCCCTTGCGGCGTCCTGCGGCGCGCTGCGTGTCGCGTCTTTCTGTGTCCATCCCGACTCCAGTATGGTCCCCCGCATGGCACAAGTGCAAGTCTGCTTAAGATCGAGACGACATTCTCTCGGCGACAACTTCGCCCCAGGCCTGCTCTGCGGCCAGCTTGAGCAGCCCGTGCGCTTCGGCTGAGGTCGATTTTGAGCAGGCCTGGCTTACCAATTCGGCCAATTCCGTGCGTTTGAAGCGGCTCAGCACTGCCTTGAGTTGCGGCACGAAAGGCGTCGCGACCGAAAGCTGTGAGAAACCGGCCCCAATCAGGAAAAGTGCCCCTTCCAGCTCGCCAGCCATCTCGCCGCAGACGGAAAGCGGCGTCTTGGACTTCTTGCAGGTGCGGGCGATGTGATCGAGGACCCGCAGGTGTGCGGGGTGGTACGGCTGATACAGATCGGCGACCCAAGGGTTATCGCGATCGACGGCAAACAAGTACTGCACCAGGTCGTTGGTGCCGACCGAAACGAAATCGACTTCGGCGACAATGTCGCGTAAAGCCATCGCCGCGGCAGGAACCTCGATCATGCAGCCCAGCGGCGGCATTTTCTGATCGGGTGGCAGAGTCGCACGAATCAAGGCACGGGTTTCGCGCACCTCTTCGAGCAGCGTGACCATCGGCAGCATGATCCGAACCGGACCGGTATCGCCGGCTTCCATCAGGGCCTGGATCTGGGCCAGCAAGAGATCCTTCCAATGCAAGCCGAGGCGCAATCCACGCCAGCCGAGCGCAGGATTGGCTTCGTGCGGCGTTTGGAAATAGCGCAGTTGCTTGTCATTGCCGATATCGAGCGTGCGGAACACCACCGGTTTGTCGGGAAAATGGCGCAGCATCTCGCGGTAGAGATCGGCTTGCTCCGAGACTGTCGGAAAAGTCGGCCGCTCCATGTAGGCAAATTCGGTGCGGAACAAACCGACTCCGTCGACCAGCGAGGCATCAATGGCTTTCAAGTCACGTGGCGATTCCACGTTAATCAAGATGGGCACCTGATGCCCGCAGCGCATGACAACCGGCCGCTTTGCCTCTTCCACAAGGACATCGCGAATGGCCGCGTCTTCCTTCGCGCGCTGTTGTGCAGCCGCCGCTTCCGACGCATCGACGCCGAGTAGAACGCGGCCGG
The DNA here is from genome assembly GCA_040264055.1 of Planctomycetota bacterium. Taxonomy (GTDB): domain Bacteria; phylum Planctomycetota; class UBA1135; order UBA1135; family UBA1135. The sequence continues at coordinate 9,483 of JBDQJC010000015.1, read as the reverse complement.
CGTCGGCGTAAATCGCAATCTGCTCTCCCGGCTTCACCCGCGAGACCACCTGCTCGACCCCAGTAATCGTCGGGATGCCGAAGGACCGTGCGACCACCGCACCGTGACTGAATCGTCCGCCGCGACCGCACACCACGCCAGCAAGTCGCTCGCGCGGAACTCGCGTCAACAAACTCGGAACGAGTTCGTCTGCGACCAGAATCAACGGGCCGCCGTTTGGGTCCAGCAAGGCTTCATTGCGATCCTGCGCTAACTCGCGTTGGACCGCGCGCCACGGATCGCGAAGATCTGCCGCCCAGTTCTTGATGTCCCCTCCTTCGAGAGCTTCGAAGAGCTTGCCGAACTTGTCGACCATGACCTGGATCGCCGACTCGGGTGCATAGAGCTCCTCGCGCACCAAGGTGCGAATCTCTTGCAGTGCTGCCGGGTCTTGTAAAACGGCGATTTGGGCCCCAAAGATGGCGGCATCCTGCAGCCCCAGCTCTTGAGCCGTCGCGCCTTGAACTTTTTCCAGACTGCGAATGGCCCGCTGACGCGCGCCCTCAAACAACATCAAGGCCGCTTCGGCGTGATGGGATGCAATGCGGCGCTCGCGCGCGACTTCATCGCCCGCATCGACCAACTTGGCCTTGCCGACCACGATGCCCGGCGCAACCAGCAAGCCCTTCAGTTCGAGGCGTGCCACGCTAACTTGTCGCGCTTGCCTCGACGCGCGGTTCGGGTCGACGCCAGCTGGAAATCTTGTCTTCCAAGACCGCGCGCAAATCGGCGATGGCGACGCGTTCCTGCGTCATCGAATCGCGTTCGCGCAGCGTCACCGTGCCTTCGCTCATCGTGTCGCCATCGACCGTGATGCAGAAGGGAGTTCCGATTTCATCTTGGCGGCGATAGCGGCGGCCAATGGACTGATTCTCTTCGATCAGCGTGCGGAAATGACGCCGCAATCCTTGCTCGATTTCCGCCGCCTTCTCGGGCATGCCTTGCTTCTTCACGAGCGGGAAAATCGCAACGGTGATCGGAGCAATCTTCGGATGCAGGTGCAAGACGACGCGCTGGTCTTTGCCTTCGCCTTCTTCGTCATAGGCATCGACCAAGAAGGTCATCGCCGTGCGATCGCAACCCGCCGCGGGTTCGATGACAAAGGGCGTGACATGCTCATTGGCTTCTTGGTCGAACCAAGTCAGCTGCTGCCCACTCGATTCTGAGTGCTTCTTCAAATCGTAATCCGTGCGATTGGCGACGCCTTCCAGCTCGGACCACCCGAAGGGAAAGAGGTACTCGACATCTCCACAGCCATCCGCGTAGTGCGCGAGCTCATCGCTTGCGTGCTCTCGCATGCGCAGCCGTTCCGGGTTGACGCCCAAGTCCAAGTACCACTGAAAGCGTTCTTTCTGCCAGTAGTCGTACCACTGCTTGGCTTCCTCGGGTCGGCAGAAGAACTCCATCTCCATCTGCTCGAACTCGCGCGTGCGGAAAACAAAGTTGCCCGGCGTGATCTCGTTGCGGAAGGACTTGCCAATCTGCGCGATTCCGAAAGGCAGCTTCTTGCGCGTTGCGGTGACGACGTTATTGAAGTTGATGAAGATGCCTTGAGCGGTCTCGGGGCGTAGATACGCCACGCTGGCACTGCCTTCGACGGCGCCGACCTGAGTCTGGAACATCAGGTTGAACTGCCGCACATCGGTCCAGTCGTCCGTGCCTGAGACCGGGTCCTTGATCCCTTCATCGAGAATCAACTGCTTCAAAGCGTCGTTGTCACCCATCGCGGCCGCAAGCTTGTCGGCAAGTGCTTGTTCCTTCTGGGACTTGCCCTTCTTGCGATATTTCTCGATCTTCGCCTCGACCAAGTGGTCCGCGCGATAGCGTTGCTTGGAAGTCTTATTGTCGATCAGCGGGTCGCTAAAGCCCCCGACGTGGCCGGATGCCTCCCAAACGCGCGGCGACTGGATGATCGCGGAGTCCAAGCCGACCACATCCTGCCGGGAATAGACCATGGCTTCCCACCAAGCATCTTTGACGCGCTTTTTCAGCTCGACGCCCAGCGGCCCCCAGTCGTAAGTCGAGCCCTGGCCCCCGTAGATCTCGGAAGCGGGGAAGACGAAGCCCCTGCGCTTACACAGGGAAACAATCTTGTCCATCACGGAGGGCGCGGGCTTGGCCATGAATGGCAGATTCTACGGGCGCGCCAGAAACCAAAATACGGGACGTCCGCCCTCCAACTGCGAACGCCCCGCTGGGCTAAATATCCCATTGGTCGCCCGGACGAATCCGGACTGATGTCTGGGAAACAGACCTGCTCAGCCTAACGGAAATCCAGCAAAGCCTGCCGACGCAAAGCCGTGAAAAGCCCTTCATCTGTGAAGTGAACACTCTCAACATGAGAGTAGACTGTTCAGAAATGAGACTCCGACAGGACAAAAGTTCAGTACTCTGGACCCACCTCGGATCAGAACCTGGCCCTCCAAATTTACTTAAAGTACTATTTGGAAAAAGCTTAGGAGATGGTGCAGTTCTCTCCCCTCAATTATTATCACTTGGACCCCTCGATCACCTCGGTCTTTCGACGGCGCGCGATCACCTTCAGCTTCTTCCAAACCCAGGAAGTCGCCATGGAACGTGCCCTGGTTCGCTCTCGCAAGCTTGCACAACTTGACGGGCCGGTTCTCATTGTCGGCGAACCCGGTTCGGGCAAGTCTCTGCTCGCCCAAGCCATTCACAATGACTCACCGCGCACCGCGAAACCTCTTCGGGTGCTCGGCCCCGGCGATGTCGGCCTCAGCGATTTACGCAATTGGATTTTTGGCACCGACGGCACGCCCGGACTTTTGGAACAGGCGGATGGCGGCAGCTTGGTGCTGGATGAACTTCAAGAATGGCCAGAAGAAGTCCAGCTGCTGTTTGCACAGTACTTGGACACGGGCGAGTTCCCCGCGATGGTCGCGCCGAACACGCTTGCTCCCGATGTGCGCTTGATCGCGACCGTAAGCTCTGTCACCACCGCGCAAGCACAGATTCCTGCTGGCATCGCGCCTGGCCTTTATCAACGCCTGCGCTCGGGAGAAGTGGCGCTTCCACCGCTCGCGGCACGTTCGCGTGATCTCCCTGAACTTGCGGACGACTTCCTCAGTCGCTTTGCATCGCGACAAGGCCAGGCGCCTGCCGAGCTCAGCCGCGCCGCATTGGAAGCCATGCGCGCCCGCCGTTGGTACGGAAACCTGCGCGAGCTTGACCAAGCGATGCGGGCCGCGACGCTTTCCGTAGGCAGCGGCGGTCGCATCGGTCCCGAAGATCTACCGCCTCCGCTCGAACCCTTGATCGCCGAACGGCATCTGCCCTATCGACTCGACGAACTCGAGCGTTGGGCTTATGCCCGCGCTTTGCGGGTAACCAGCGGCAACCGACGTCAGTCCATTCAGCTGCTCGGCACCTCTCCCGCCACCTTCTATCGCAAAGCGCGCAGCTTCGGTTTGATTGGCGGAGACGAGCCGGCTGACGCTCAGCGCCCAACGTAGTCGCGCTTTGCATCGACGACCGCGAGTTCACCGTCCTCGATGCGATACGCGGTCAAGCTGCCGCCGTAAACACAGCCCGTGTCGAGGCCGAGGGCAACCAAGCGGCCGCGCACATGGCAGGCGCGCGGGAAGCGCGACGGGGTGTGTCCAAACAAGACTAGCTGTGGACCAGGGTAGGCCTCGTACCAGTAGGGCTCTCCAGGCAACTCGCGCAAACGGCGCAAACTGCACAAGAGGTCGGGTGGAGAATCCTCGACCGTGATTCCGGGGGCCACGCCCGCGTGCACGATCAACCAAGGCTGTTCGGCGTCGTGGGGTCCGCGCAGGAAATACGGTTGGCCCGCAAGCGGAGTAAGCAAGACCCGCGCATGGCTGAGATCCACGCCCTGCATCGCGGTTCGGCCATCGCCCAACAAAACACTTTCGTCCCAGGAATCGTCTTCGTCGGGCAGAGGCAGCGAATCGCTGCCGTCGGCGCGTTGTCCGACCAAGCCCGCGCGCCGCAACATGGCGCGCTCATGGTTGCCGAGGACCATGGAAAAATCTGCAAGAGCCATCAACTGCTCGGCAACTCCCAGCGGATCTGGCCCGCGATGGTAGAGATCGCCCACCGAAATCAACCGGTCGCCCGGTTGCAGCTCGAGCTTGTCAATCAACTCGGAAAGCTCCTCCGCGCAGCCGTGAATATCTCCGACAACCCAGGTCGCGCTCATGCCGGATCAAGCTCCGGCTTGGTCGGCCGGGTCATCAGCTCGGAGACTGCCTCGCGGACATCTTGACCATCAAACAAGATGGAGGCGAGCGCGTGCGTGATCGGCATTTCCACTTGCCGCTCGCGTGCGGCCCGTCGAATCGCCTTGCAAGTCCAAACGCCTTCCGCGACCTTGTCGGTCGAAGCCAGGATTTGCTCGAGAGTCTCGCCGGAACCAATTCGCTGGCCCAAGGAGCGGTTGCGCGAGTGTTGCGAATAACAGGTCACCATCAGGTCGCCGGCGCCGCTCAGCCCAAAGAAAGTCTCGCGTTGCGCACCACAGCTTTCACCAAAGCGCGCCATCTCGACCAGGCCACGGCTGACCAAGGCTGCCTTGGCGTTATCGCCTAAACCGATGCCATCGGCGACGCCTGCAGCAATCGCGATGATGTTTTTCAGCGCACCACCAAGCTCGACACCAATCAAATCATCGCTGGTGTAGACGCGGAAGGAATCACTCGCAATCCGATCTTGCGCGGTCTCGGCCATGTCCTCGTCCGCCGCGGCAACGACCACCGTCGTGGCCATACCCCGCCCTACTTCCTCGGCATGAGACGGGCCGGAAAGGACACCGAGTCTTGCTCCCTTGCCGATCACATCGACGAGAATCTCCGTCGGTCGTTGCAAAGTCTCGATCTCAAGACCCTTGGAAGCGGAGAGCACCGGCATGCCAACCAGCCGCCCTTCGAAGGCGCGCATGGTGGCACGAATGAACTGAGTCGGAACGACCGAATAGACCTCGACCGCGCCATCGAGCGCCTCATCGACGTCGTGGGTCCATAGCAGATCCGCTGGGATCGTGATGCCGGGTAGATACTTGCGGTTGTCGCGACTCTCGGCGACCTCGGCAACGTAGTCACCATCGAATCCCCAAAGCGCGACCTGGCGGCCAGCACGATGCAGCGCAAGCGCGAGAGCTTCGCCCCAACCGCCATCGCCAATCACGAGAGTCTTGCCGTCCAACATGTTTAATCTGATTCGCTAGTGGGTTTCTTCTTCTGGCCAAGACGATTCTCTTGGCCGGAAAGCAGCCGCACGATGTTGCTGCGATGTGTCCAGAATAGGAACAATCCAGCGCCGGCCGTAAAGCCAAAGGTGGTGGGTGGATCGTCGCGCAGCCAACTCACGATCGGCAGGCCAAGGCCCAAACCGAGAGAGCCCAATGCCATGATCCGAGTCAGCAACACCGCGGCCAACGCAAACGGAGCCGTGATTAAGAGAGTCAACGGCGCGAGCGCCAACAAGGCGCCAATCAAAGTCGCGACGCCTTTGCCGCCACGGAAGCCGAGGTAGAGCGGCCAGATATGCCCAAGGTAGGCGCCGGCGCCTGCCAGTACGACCGCAAGTGCTTCGCCCCCAGCGAGCTTCCACGCCAATACCGGCACCAAGCCTTTGCCGGCATCGAGGAAGAACACCATTAGGCCGACGCGTGGCCCAAGCGCCCGCGATGTATTGGTTGCACCCAGGTTCCCGCTGCCGACATCTCGCAGGTTGACCCCGCGCGCACGAGCGATCAGCAAGGCAAAGGAAACGGAGCCCAGCAGGTAGCCGCTCAGAAGGGCGAGGATGGGGGTCATGGATGCGCAGTCAGGATACTTCTGCCCGATTCGGGAAAACGCTTGACCTCATCTCTCGCGCGACTATCAAAGAGGCTAGGAGGCCACTCAAGCCCCCGGTCCCCATTGCGATCATGACCTACGTCATCACCGAACCCTGCGTCAACACCAAGGATAAGGCTTGCGTGGACGTCTGCCCGGTTGAGTGCATCTACGAATCGGAGCCCCAGTCTGGCACCCTCGAGTTGACCATGTTCATCCAACCAGACGAGTGCATTGACTGCGGCGCCTGCGAGCCAGAGTGCCCTGTCGATGCGATTTTCCCGGAAGACGAAGTTCCCCAGAAGTGGAATGCGTTCATTCAAGCGAACGCAGACCTCGCCTCGGAACACGACGGTTAAGCAGCCCCCCTGTTCAGACAAGCTCACGGCCCCCCGATCTTTCGGGGGGTCCTTTCTTTTTCTTGCCTTCCGCGGCGGCTCAAGCCGTGTTCGCACGTGGCAACAAAAAAACCGGGCCTTCCAGAAGGAAGACCCGGGTGTTTGGAGCGGCCGATGAGACTCGAACTCACGACATCTACCTTGGCAAGGTAGTGCTCTACCAACTGAGCTACGGCCGCGTGATGCGGGCAAGAAGGATACGGTCGATTGGCGAGGGTGTCAACGCCGCGACCGCCGAAAAATCCCGCAGAAACAGCCCGGGCCAGAGCCCGCCTAGACCTCGCTGCGAACCGGCGGAACTTCCACCGCTTTCAGAGGCAGCGCCTCCACATCCTCGACACCAAACAGTTTCAAAGCGCGCTCGCGAATTCGTGCGATGACGTCGGCAAGATTCGTGTCGGTCAGCGGAACTTGGCCACCCGCCATCCGGCCATGCCCGCCACACGCACCCTCGCCCCCGAGGATATAGCGCAGTGCCGGGTAGGCGTCTGCACCCAACAGATCGGTGCGCAGCGAGACCTGATAGCGCCCGTCACATGCTCCCCCGGCGAGCGACCATTGCTGACCATCCAGGCGGACAAACCAATCGGCCACCTCGGCAACCGTCTCAGGACTGTTGACTTCCCCCATCAGAGTCAGCAGCGCAAAGCCATACAGTTCACAACTGTCAATCGCCTGCGCCATCTGCGCGAAATAGGCGCGCGGCAACGGTGGATTATCGATCTGCACCAGCAACTTGCGATCGGCAAGCGGATGCAGATCAAAATAAGCTTCGGTATCGAATGGGGTGACCTCATGCGCGAGGTCGTGTGTGTCATAGCGCACTCCGCAAAACAGAGCGGTTGCGGAACGCCGATTCGGCTTGACGCCAAAGGCCTTGAGCAACTGGTAGACCATCGTGGATGTCGCGCCAAAGCCTGAATCGACCCAGGAGAAGCGCGGTACCAATCGATCGTCGACCGGCTCATCTGAACCGGCATGGTGATCCATGACAGCGAGCAAGGGCAAGCCGCCAGGTGGACGCGTATGCGTAAACCCTGGTTGACTGTCGACCAGGAGCAAGCCCGCGTAACGGTTCGGATCGACCCCGCCTTTGGGGATCGACTCGATCTCAAGGAGTTCGCGCATCGCCACGTTTTCCGCTCGGCGAATTCGCCCTTCGAGGACGAGATCCGACGCGAGACCAAAGCGATCACGCAACAGCTGTTGCATCGCGACCAAGGCACCCAAGCCATCAGGGTCGGGGTGCCGGTGTGTGCAAAGAAGCAACCGGCCTTGCTCGGGCAAGGCAGCGGCGAAAGCCTGAAGGTCGGGAAGACTCATGCAGATCGTGGGAAACAACAGGGGCCGAAGCCCCTCCGATCAGTCCAGACCGGCTGCCCCCAGCGCGTCGCGGGCGGCAGGCAGAAGCTCCTTAGGATAAACCGGCGCAACGCACAGCACGCGAGCAGCATGGCGCGGGAGATATTCGGCGACTAACCGGAAGTCCACCTGGCCGTCGCCAGGAAGGCGCTGATCCTGCCCATCTGCCCAATCGTGGAGGCTGACCCCGACCAGAGCCGATGCATGTTGATCGAGCCAGTCTCCTGGGGCGTCGAGGCCGAGAGCGGCGCGGGTTTGGGCTCTGCCGGTGTCATGCCAGTAGCCCAGCTGAGGAAGGCTCGCTTCCTCGCGGAGCAGCCGCAGACGCCCTGGATTCAGCAAGGAGGCCGGGTGATCTTCGATCGCGAGAGCCACGGAAACCCAGGGTGCCCTGCGCAGGAATTCGTGTAAGAACCGGGCCAAATCCTCCAATTCACGTTCGGCTTGAGGGCCGACTTCGGCTTGCAGTGACTCGTTGGCTTCGGTTGCCCAGGTCGCCGCACCCTCGGCTCGGAGCTGTTCCAACAGCTTGAAGCCGCGCTCGCGCAGTGCAGATTGCTTCAGATGGCCAGCTTCAACCACAACCTTCTGCACCTGTTTCTCGCGCAAATATTGCACCCAGCCGTCTATTCTCGCGGAGCTCGACGCCGACGAGGGTGCGCTTGCGTCTGCCACTGCGTCCAGAATGCTACTAGGCAGAAAGCGAAAGAAGCCTGAGTAGCCGTCCGTCGGCAGGCCTTCGGGTAGTTCGCCCGGGATGGGCTGTACGCCTTGGAAGCCAAGTTCTCGGGCTTGATCCAGGAGTTCCTGAAGTGGGCGTCGTGCGCTACCGAAACAGGTGAGGGAGAGCTCCATTTTTGACGGAAGTCAGGCTGGAATCGGGTGACAGAACCCGCTGATGAGCGATAGAGTGGTAGCTAAGGGTCGTCGTTGTTGACTCGTCCTTCTTCGCATCATGTTGTCACTTCTCAGCACCATTCTCTTCCTCGCGCCCATTGCTCAAGAGCCGGCCGAGTGCCCTGTTGCCCAGGCGGCGCAAACTGCCTCGGCCCCTGCTTGCGAGCAAAGCTGCGAACAAGCTACCGTCGCAAGCACTCAGAAGCAGTGCCATGTATCCGAAATGGATGCAGCCCTTGCTTCGCTGAACCAAAAGCTTAGCGAGCGCGCTTCCTGTGAGTCGAGCTGCTCGGCAAAAGCCAAGTCCGCCTCGGTTGCAACCGCGACCGTCGTCTCCAACACGGAATGCCCGATCGCTCGCATTGCAAGCACGGTGGCGCAGATCGACTGCCCGGTCTCCGCGGCTGCGAAAGAGCATGAGTTGGTCATGATGGAAATCGACACTCTGGTGGGCGGCTCCTGCTGCGCGACCAAGTGCGAAGAGAGCATTGCGACCACCGTCGCTCTCGAGACCGAAGCCTGCGCTTCTGCATGCGAGACTGCTTGCGAAGAAAGCACGGCGACCATCGTCGCTCTCGAAGTCGAAGCTTGTGACACCGCTTGCGCAACCGCGTGCGAGACCGAGTGCGAAATGGAAGCTGCAGCGAGCGTCGTTGCTCTGGAAGTTTCCGGCGAAGCTTGCGCTTCTGCATGCGAGACTGCTTGCGACGAAAGCGTGGCGACCATCGTCGCTCTCGAAGTCGAAGCTTGTGACACCGCGTGCGAGACCGAGTGCGAAATGGAAGCTACAGCGAGCGTCGTTGCTCTGGAAGTTTCCGGCGAAGCTTGCGCTTCTGCATGCGAGACTGCTTGCGAAGAAAGCGTGGCGACCATCGTCGCTCTCGAAGTCGAAGCTTGTGACACCGCTTGCGCAACCGCGTGCGAGACCGAGTGCGAAATGGAAGCTGCAGCGAGCGTCGTTGCTC
>JBDQJC010000014.1:0-57106 GCA_040264055.1 Planctomycetota bacterium | reverse complement strand
GAGCAGTGCTTCAGAGGGGGAATGCATGAACGGGCCGGCCATTCTAGAATGGCAGGCTTGGGCGATTAGCTCAGTTGGCTAGAGCGCCTCCCTTACAAGGAGGATGTCGGGGGTTCGAGTCCCTCATCGCCCACCATTTTTTGCCTTCACATTCGGGTTCGCGGCCCGAAAGGAATACTCATGGTTACTGCCCTGCTCCTTGCTGCGGCCGCGCTGATCGCGCCGCAGGACAAAGTCGAAGCCCAGGCCTCGGTGCGCCCCATTGCAGGCGCCGAAGCAGGTTTTGTGCACGTGGTCATCGACCTGGACATTGCTGCTGGATGGCATATTTACCACCCAAAGCAAGATCCGACCCTGGGGATTCCGGTTTCGGCTCGGATTACATCGGGTGCGACGGCAACCGGCGAAATGGTCTCCTTGTCCAAGCCGAAGCCGCACATGGAGCAGATCGGGTCCGAGATCCTGATCTATCAGTGGCTTTCGGGTAAGCCACAGCTCGTCATTCCGGCCAAACTGAGTTCGACCGATGGCCCGAGCACGGTTGGGGTCGCGTTGACTCATCAGGCTTGCGACGACAGCATTTGCTTGCCGCCGATGACGATCGATCTGAAGGCGAGTTTTGATCCGGCGAACCCGGGCGCGAGCGTCGCTGCTTTGCCGGGCGCGGAGCCAGCGCAAGAACAGGAAGGCGCAACTCCTGCGTCGGAAGAAGCAAGCCAAGAAGGGAAACAAGAAGCAGAGCCAGGCGAGCAAGTCGAGATCACTGGCGAAGAAATCGTCCTGCGTGGTCGCTTCCTCAGCAGCACGGTTCCGCAAGGCGGCACGGTGCGCTTGCGCTTCGAAGTCGAAGTCGGCGAAAGCTGGCACATCTACGACTCACTGCAAGATCCGGAAGTTCCGGGCGTGCCTTTTGCTAGCTCGACCAAAATGCCGGGCTTCGTGCTCGATGGCCTGTTGCAGCCGCAGCAAACGCCGCGCGAACACGTCGAGGACTTTGGCGGAGGCTTGCTCTACACCTACTTGTGGGTCGAAGGCGAGGCTGCGTTTGAGGTTGATGTCATGGTGTCCGCCTCGCCTGGCGAGTACAACGTTCCCTTCGACATGAACTGGATGGTTTGTGACGAGAGCGTTTGCCTCGATGAAGGCAAAGATGTGCTCAACATTCCGATTACGGTAACGGAAGGGGACCCGAATGCTGGCGTGGCTGCTGGCAGCACCGGCGGCAAAGGCGACCCCGGCACCCCGCAATCTCGTGGCACGGAGCAAGGGCCACTCGTGGAAGGGGGCGGTGACAAGGCGATCAACGTCAATGCCGGCGATGCGTTGGACGACGGTTTCTGGAACCTGATTTGGGCGGCCATGCTCGCTGGATTAGCGACCATCCTGACGCCCTGCGTGTTTCCGATGATCCCGATCACGGTCAGCTTCTTCACCAAGCGCGCCGAACAAGGCAAGGGCACCGCGCTTGGCAATGCCTCGGCCTACGCGATCGGCATCATCTTCACCTTTGTCGGACTCGGCATTGGTGCTGCAGCGATCCTCGGTGCGAGTGGTGCAAACGACATCGCATCCAACGCCTGGGTCAACCTCTTTATCGGCGCGCTGTTCGTCTTCCTCGCGTTCTCGCTGCTCGGTTTCTTCGACATCAAACCGCCAAAGTTCTTGGCCAACTTTGCTTCGAAGACGCAAGCCGAGGGCCAGCATAAGTCGGGCTATGGCCCGGTCATGTTGATGGCTGTGGCCTTCTCGGTGACCGCGTTTACCTGCACGGTGGCTTTCGTCGGCACCGTGCTCGGCCTCGCCGCGACGGGGGAGTGGTGGTACGCATCCGCAGCGATGTTTGCTTACGCCTTAGTCTTCGCGATGCCCTTCTTCTTCCTGGCGCTCTTCCCGAATGTCATGCAGAAGATGCCTTCCGCGGGTGGCTGGATGAATGCCGTCAAGGTCAGCTTTGGTTACCTGGAACTGATCGCGGCTTGGAAGTTCCTTTCGGCGACCGATCGGCAGTGGGGCTTGGAATGGATGACGCGTCCGGTTGTCATCCTTCTGACTGTTATCCCCTTGGTTCTCTGGGCGGCCTACATGTTTGGCCTGTACATGACCAAGGGTGATTATGGGCAGAAGCCGCCGCGCTCGGCGCCGCGTGTTGCGGTAGGAGCGCTGGCTCTTTCCGCTGCGGTCTACCTGCTCTTGGGTTACCCGAAGGGCCCGTACGAGCACCTCTGGATGGAGGCGTACCTGCCCCCCGAGTACTACGGGCGCACCTTGACCGCGGAAGAAGCCGCGTTGGTGGCAACGCTGGAAGAAGGCGTCTCACTCGGCCCGCTGAGTTTGGCTTGGCACGAAGGCTGGGAATCCGCGCTCGCAGAGGGTCGCAAGAAGAACGCAGTCGTATTCATTGACTTCACGGGGATCACCTGTGTGAACTGCCTGAAGATGGAAGGCAACATCTTCCCGAAGGAAGCTGTCAAGGACCGCATCCAGCAGATGGTGCGTGCGCATCTGTACGTCGACAAAGCTCCTTATGGCGACGGCAACTCGGCCTTCCAGGAGAAGCACTACCAAAGTGCGAGTCAGCCTTACTACGTGGTCATGGATCCGCACACCGAAGAGACTCTCGCAGTCTTCAATGGCTACAACCCCGACCATGAGTTGTTCGCGCAGTTCCTGCAAGATGGTATCGATGCAGGCAAAGCACGCGGCCTCACTGTGCTTGAGTATGCAGAACCGGTCGTTGAAGTCGCGGCGCCAGGCGTCGGCGAAGGTCTCGATTCAGAGGCAGACGCAGGCGAGTCCGGTAAGTGAGCTGGGAGGAAGATCCTGGCGCCCTGCTCTCGGCCACGGGGGAGGGGCTCGGGAACCGTTTTGTCGTGGCGCGTGCAGCGGATTTGCGCGAGGCGGGCGCGACGCCCGCAGCGCTCGCACGCGCAGTTTGCGGTGAAGTTTGGGACGGCTTGCTGATCGTCGGTGACGCTGAATCTGCATCAACTGAGCCAGCTGCGACAGTTCCCGTCATGGCTGCCGAAATCATCAATCGCGATGGCAGCCCGGGCGGAACATGCTTGAATGGATTGCGCGTGCTCGCGGTGTTGTCAGGATTGCCCGCGGGGATTTTCCGCATGGATCAGCGCGAGGTTTCGTGGCGCCGTGTTGCCGACGAGATCGAGTTGATGATCGCTGGACCGGACGTGCCGCAATCTGCGCGCCAGCCAACGAGTTTCGAATTGCTCGGTCATCGTGCACGCGTGGTTGAGTTTTGGAACCCACATTGCGTGGTCGAGGTCGAGGATCCCGGGCAAGAAGATCTAGTGGCTTTCTTCCGGGCCGCGAGCGAACGGAGCGACTTGTTTCCGAACGGCGTCAACCTCGAGTTGGTCACGAGGGTGCAGCATGGCAGGCTGCAAATGCGCGTCTGCGAACGCGGCGTAGGCGAAACAGAAGCGTGCGGAAGCGGGGCGGTTGCGGCTGCTTTGGCGGTCTGGTCCGAGGGCGATCGGAAGCCGATCGAGGTGCAAATGCCGGGTGGTTCGTTGCTGCTTCAACCGGCTCCCAGCGGTGGTTTGCAACTCCGTGGAGGGGCCTCAATCCGGCGCCTACCGAAGGAATCAGAGACTGCTTAACAAGCCGACCTAAGTGGCTTTATGTGAGTCGCTTAGGGCCGTTGCCGCGAATCGAATTCGCTTCCCCTCACCTGCCCGCGCTGCTGAAATAGAGGCCCGGTTCAACCCCCAGAACCCGCCCTCCACATGGCTGACGAGAACAAACTCGAGGCGCACGCAGCGCATCACCGTTCGGACGATTTGTTGATCGAACGGGAGATGCGTGAGTCGTACCTGACTTACGCGCTTTCGGTCATTCACGACCGTGCACTTCCCGACGTACGCGATGGTTTGAAGCCCTCGCAGCGACGCATTCTGGTCGCGATGAACGACCTCAGTCTTCGCCCCAATGCGAAGTACAGAAAGTGCGCCAAGATCGCTGGTGACACCTCGGGTAACTATCACCCGCACGGTGAATCCGTCATCTACCCGACGCTGGTACGCATGGCTCAGCCCTTCCGGCTGCGCGAGCCACTGGTCGACGGTCAAGGCAACTTCGGATCGATCGACGGCGACCCACCTGCCGCCATGCGATACACCGAAGCGCGCATGGGCCGCGCCGCCGAGGAGATGCTCCTCGACCTCGACAAGGAAACGGTTGATCGCAAGACCAACTACGACGAGACGCGCACCGAACCGACGGTGTTGCCGGCGCGCTTTCCGAACCTGTTGGTCAACGGCAGTGAAGGCATCGCGGTGGGTATGTCGACGGCGCTGCCGCCGCACAACCTCCACGAGGTCGTGCAAGGCATTCGCATGGTGATCGACAACCCGGAAGTCACCATCAACGAGTTGATGGAAGTCATTCCGGGCCCGGACTTCCCGACCGGCGGCATCATTCAAGGCCGCGCCGGCATCATTCAGGCCTATCACACAGGCCGCGGCAAGATCACGCTGCGCGCGCGCATTCATCTTGAAGAGCCGCCCAAGGGCAAAGGCCGCGAGAAGCTGGTCATTACCGAGATTCCTTACGAAAAGGAAAAGTCGGCAATCATTGAGAAGATCGCCGATCAGGTCAAAGAAGGCCGCATCGAGGGCATCTATGACATCCGCGACGAGTCCGACCGCGACGGCATGCGGCTGGTCATCGAGCTCAAGAAGGATGGCGACCCGGCGGTCATCGAGAACCTGCTCTACAAGCATTCGCCGCTGCAAAGCACGTACGCGATTCGCAATACCGCGCTTTGGAATGGCCGGCCGCGCACGCTCACGCTCAAGCAGCTGATGGAGGCTTACCGCGATCACCGATTCCAGGTGATTCGCCGGCGCACTCAGTACCTGCTCGACAAGGCAGAGAAGCGCTTGCACGTTCTTGAAGGCTTGATGATCGCCATTCAGGCGATCGATGAAGTCGTCGAGATCATCAAGCGTTCGGAAGACACCACGGTCGCCCGCCGTAGTTTGGAAGCCACCTTCGGCCTTTCGCACATCCAATCGCAAGCGATTGTCGATATGCGTTTGGGCCGCTTGACGGGCCTCGAGGTCTACAAGCTCCAACAAGAGATCGACGCGCTCAAGGTCGACATCGCTTGGTACAACCGCGTGCTTTCTGAAGACGAACTCGTCTTCAACATGATCCGCGAAGATCTCGACGAGATGGATCAGAAGTTTGCCAACCCGCGCCGTTCCGAGATCGGCGAGGGTGTGGAGGACTTCCTAACCGAGGACCTGATCACCGAAGACACGGTGGTCGTGACGATCTCGCGCGAGGGCTACATCAAGCGCACGTCGTCAGGGACTTACCGCGCCCAGGCGCGCGGCGGCCGCGGCATCACCGGAAGCAAGGCCAAAGAGGGCGATGTCCTCTCGCACCTGTTTGTCTGTTCGACCCACGACTACCTGTTGATCATTACCGATCGCGGGCGGTTGTATTGGCTCAAGGTCTACCGCCTGCCCGATCTGGATCGCACGGCCAAGGGCCGCTCGATTCGCAATCTCATCGAAGGCATCGCGCCAGACGAACAGATCCGTTCGATTCTGGCGACTCGTTACTTCGACGAAGCCGATTACATCCTGTTTGCGACGGCCAATGGCAAGATCAAGAAGACCGAGCTCAAGGCGTACTCGCGCCCGCGTTCGGCAGGCATCATCGCCACCAAGCTCGAAGAGGGCGACAAGTTGGTCGGTACCAGCATGCTGAAGGCTGGCGACGAAGTCATGCTGTGCACCGCGGGTGGCCAAGTCGTGCGTTTCGCGGAAGACCAGGCTCGCGCCATGGGCCGCAATGCAGCGGGCGTCAAGGGCGCTTCGCTCAAGGACGGCGATCGGGTCGTTGACCTGGTGGTCGGCAACGCCGAGGAATACTTGCTCATCGCCTGCGCGAAGGGCTACGGCAAGCGCACCTTGATCGATGAGTTCCGTCTGACCAAGCGTGGCTCACAGGGCGTAGTCGGCATTCGAACCAACGAGCGCAATGGCTCGGTGGTCAATGCGATCAATGCCAGTCGCTGCGAAGACGTGCTGCTGTCGAGTGCTGCGGGCATGCTGGTGCGCACGCCGGTCGAGCAGGTCTCGACCCAAGGGCGCGCCACGCAAGGGGTACGCCTGGTCAATCTGAAGGATGGCGATGTCCTAGTGGGGGTCGCTGCGGTTCCCGCGGAAGATGCGGAAGACGCCGATGTCGAGTCGGTCGAGGGCTCGGAAGACTAAATGAGTCACGCAAAGGGGGCCGACGGCCTGCGCAGTCCGCTGCGCTTTTCGCTCGGCCTGCTTTCTGGCTTAGGTGCCACCGGTTTCTTGCACGGCGCGGCGCAGTTGGTTTCCCCGGAAGCCGGCTGGCTGCGTGAATCGATCACGCTGGCAGCGGGCGGCAACCTATTGGGAGGATTGGCACTGGTCCCGCTGGTCTTTCTAGTTTGGGTTCTGCGCCGCCCGCTCGATGCCTGGACAATGGGGCGCGGGCTGCTGTGCGGAATGGCGATTGGCGTGCTGCCGATCATGGGCACACTCGCGATTCGCCTTGAGCTTTATCGCGGCCACGCCACGGTCGCGCTTTGGTTGGCGCCGCTGCTGCTGATCAGTGCAGCGATGACTCCGCGTCGACGGGTGCCGAGTCCGCGCACCACGATCCTGGTTTTATTCCTTTCGCTTGCGAGTTGGTTTTGGGCCGGAGGGCGTGGCCTCGAGCCCGCCTTTGCCGTCGATCCAATCGAAGGCAACGCCGCGCAGCGCGCGGAGTTCGTGCGAACCGGCGGCCCGACGGTCAGCGAGTCGCAGCCAGATGTGGTTCTGATCAGCTTAGACACGCTGCGCGCCGACGCCGTGCATGGCGAGCATCGTGCCAAGGTGCCGCATCTCGATGCGCTCGCGGCTCGCGGCATGAGTGCCCCGTACGCTCGATCGGGCAGCAACTGCACGCTTCCTGGCCACATCGAGATGTTCACCGGGGTTGGGCCCTTGCGCCATGGTGTGCTGAACAACTCGGCTGTCACCCCCGAAGATCTACCGATCCTGGGCGAGCTCTTTGCGGAAGCGGGCTGGAATACCTGTGCGGTGATCAGCAATCGGGTCATCGAGCAGCGCTTTGGACCGAGCCGTGGTTTTGATGTGTGGCACGACTCGCTCGGTACTGCGCACAATCATCTCGCACGCCTCGGGGAAAACACTTTGCTTGGATGGCTCTCAGATCGAGAGCTTTTTGAGGCGCTTTATCCAGTGCTATTCTTCGGCCAGGAGGAAGTGCAGCTCGAATGGGGGGCACGCGAAGCGGAGCGCACCGCACAAACGGCAATCGCTCGCATCAACGAACTCGCTGCGTCGCCGCGACCTTACCTCTTGGTCGTGCACTTCATGGACGCACACGACCCGTATTTTGCGCCGACCGAATGGCGCGGCACCCGAAGCGCCGCGCCCGGCCCGTCGGTTCCGGGCTTTGACGAAGACCGTGCTCGCTATTGGGAAGAAGTCGACTATCTCGATAGTCAGTTGGGCCGAGTTTTCGCCGCGCTCGACGCAAGTGAGCGGCCCTATGTGCTTCTGGTAACAGGAGATCACGGCGAACACTTGGGCGAGCAGGGCATGCTCGGACACTCCGATGAGCTGTTTGAACCTGTGGTGCGCGTGCCTTTCTTCCTGGCAGGGCCCGGAGTCCCTCAGTCTGAGCTGTTGCCTGTCTCGTTAACCGATGTGGCGCCCACGCTGCTGGCCTGCGCGGGGCTGGAGATCCCATCGGAAATGGAAGGGATCGACCTGCGCAGGCGGCTCGGTAGCTTCCCGGATGACGAGCGATTCCTGTTCGCGCGCGACGAGCGCAGCGTTTCGGCGGTGGTGGGGCCCTACAAGTGGTCTGCGGACTGGCCTCGCAAGTCAGATGTTCCTCGAGAAGGCATTTTCCGCAACTTGCTCGAAGATCCATCCGAACTCGGCTTGCCACTCGCCGAGGCTCCTCCTGGAGTGCTGGAAGAGATCAAGCGACGCCTCAGCAGCGCGATTCTGCGTGATGACAAGGACTTGGATCCCGAGCGCCGGGCGGCTCTTGCCGAACTTGGCTACGTCGATAGCGCGGAAGAGTAGTTTCCGCCGTAGAATCTCCGGTTCGTCTGGCGTAATCCACCCTTGTTTCAGGGCTGCGCCTTTATCCGGGGCTCACGCTCTGGTGGAATACTCTCAGTTCAAAGGAAGGACTCCCCATGCTGGACCGACTCAAGGAAGACATGAAGTCGGCGATGCGCGCAAAAGAGAAAGCGCGTCTCACCGTGATTCGTTCGATTCAAGCCGAGCTGAAGAATGCCGGTATCGAAAAGAAGGGAAAGCTAGGTCTGACCGAGGCTGTTGATTCGCCGGATCAGTATCTCGATTCCGAGGAGCAGCTTGCCGTGCTGCGCAGCATGGTGAAGAAGCGCCGTGATTCGGCCGAGCAGTATCAAGCGGGCGGTCGAGAAGACTTGGTCGCGATCGAGTTGTCCGAAGTGGACATCATCGTCGACTACTTGCCCCAGGCGCTTTCACCGGAAGAGGTCGAAGCCATCGTCAAAGAAGCGATCGCGGAAGTCGAGGCAAGTTCGATGGCGGACATGGGCAAAGTCATGAAGGCAGTTCAACCGAAAGCTGCCGGGCGTGCTGACGGAAAGATTCTGTCGGAAACGGTCCGGAGGTTGCTCGGATGAAACCGCGCATGATCGTGCTGTTGGTGGTCTACATCGCGGCAATCGGAGGCATGGCGTGGTACTCGCGCCAGAAGGCGGTCGATTTTGCTCGAGAAGAGCGGCATCGCATCGAAACGCTTGGGGCCGGAGTCACGCCAACGATCGGTCGCTTGTCGGCGATGAACGAGATCTTCACCGGGAGTCAGGGCGACGATCCAGAAACCCAAGCGGAAGGGATTGCCGCGACGGCATCGCGTGAATTGATGGGTCGTCTTTCGGCGCGCTTGCAAGCGGCGATGGCTGAGCAAGGCCCAGTCGGGGCCGTGAATGTTTGCGCAGACGAAGCACAGGAGTTGACCAAGGCTTACGCGGCTGAACGTGGCTTGAATGTGCGCCGGGTGGCTTTGCGCACGCGCAATCCGTTGAATCAGGCCGATGACTTCGAGCGACCATGGATGGAAGGCGTCGCCGGGACGAATTCAGATCAGCCAGTTCCGCCGTTTGGTGCAATGATCCCCGCGGAAAACGGCTCGCCGGCTGAGTACCGCTACCTCACTCCGATCTACCTCAAGCCGCTCTGTTTGACTTGCCACGGCAGCCCCGAACAGATCCCGGCGGATGTGCAGTCGATCTTGAACGAGCGCTACCCGGATGACCAAGGCACTGGATTTGCGCAGGGCGCATTCCGCGGCGCAGTCAGTGTGCGCGTTCCTTTCGCGTCTGAGGGAGGCGGCGAAGCAGGCGAATGAGTTGGAAGTTCGCTCCGGCAGCATTGCGACTTCCGCTCGCAGTGCTCTCGCTTGAGTTTCTACTCTTTGCGCTTGCGCGTGTCTTCTTTCTATTCGCGCATTGGGAAAGCGTCGATGACCTGAGCGGCGGCGAACTGGTCTTCTCTTTACTGCACGGGCTGCGCTTCGATGCGTCCTTGATCTTCCTATTCTGGGGCCCCTTCATTCTGAGCCTGCTGCTGCCGCTGCGCCCCTTCCAATCGCGCGCCTGGCGTGGGGTCGTGTTCGGCCTGATCGGCATCGGGCTGGTCGCTCAAGCGCTGCTGTTCCTGGGAGACACGGTGTACTTTGGCTATGTGCAACGCCACGTTGGCCAAGAGGCGCTGGCCATGTTCACCGACCTCGAGTTGATGATGGCGATGGTGCTCGAGGACTACTTGCCGCACTTGCTTGGCTTCCTGGCCTTGGGCTGCGCTTTCCTGTGGCTTTACAGCCGTGTGTGTTGGAAGTGGCTGCATGACTTGCACCCTGGACGCGGCTCGTGGGGCTATGCCTTGCTGTTCGTCGCAGTGGGAACGATCGCGGTGCGCGGAGGGGTGAGTAACCGCAAGCCACTCAACCCAGCCAACGCGATGGTCGGCGAACGGCCCTATTCAAGTAGCGCGGTCGCCCTGAACGCGCCGTTTAATGTCTACCACACGGTGCGCAAAGCCGGGGTGGGCGGGCGCGTGCGCTTTATGCCGCACGCCGATGCCGAGCGGATCGTGCAACGCGAACTCGGCATCAAGCCGACTGTCGACGGCACGCCGGGTAGCCTCAGTTTGGGTGCGCGATTCCCGTTGAATCGCACTGCCTTGCGCCCGCGTGGGCAGGCAAAAGCCAAGCACTGCGTCGTCATCATGCTCGAGAGCTGGGATGCCTGGTTTGTCGATGCCTGGCGCGAGCCACAAGGGCTTGAACCGCTCGGACTGACGCCCTGCTTCGATGACTTGGCAAAACAAGGCCGGCTCTACACCGATTTCTACGCTGCCGGGCAGCGCAGCGTGCACGGAGTTGCGGCCATTCTCGCCAGTGTGCCGACGCTGCCAACTTTGCCGTATATCGGAACCGGCGGCATCGAGCAGAACCGCCTCGGCATGCTGCCGCAGCTCGCCGAGCAGCGCGATTACCACACCTTCTTTTTCCGTTCGGCTGGCCGCGAGTCCTACCACCTTGATCGGGTGGCGCAGGTCGCGGGCTTTGACCTGTATCGCGGTGCCGAGGATCTGAAGGATCGTCACCCCGGGGCCGAGCGGCATAAGTTCGGAGTCTGGGACGAAGTCCTGTTTGCCGATGCCGCCGACCACTTGGCGGATCGCGAAGATCCCTTCTTTGGCTTCCTGTTCCCTTCGTCGACGCACCATCCGTTCAATGTCCCTTCCGAGGATTGGGATCAAAGCGAAGGCTCCACCAAAGTCGCACGGTTCTCCGATGCGTTGCGCTATTCCGATGACACGCTCGGGGCCTTCTTCGCGTCGATCCGCGATGAACCGTGGTTTGAGGACACGCTGTTTGTCATCACCGCCGACCACGTCAGCGGGGTGCGCGAAGGCGATTTGGCGATGCCGGAGCGCTTCCGGATTCCATGCCTCTTGATTGGACCGGGCATCGAGCCAGGACTAGATCCGCGCACCGCTTCGCAGCTTGATGTGCTTCCGACGGTGGTCGAGACCTTGGCTTGGGGTACGCCCTATTCGGGGTTGGGCCGCTCGTTGCTGGATGATCGCGAGCCACGCAACCACGGCGCATTGATGGTGATCGGCGACGATCAGGTCATGCGCAAGGAAGGTCCGTCTTGGCTGGTTCGAAACGTCGACCGGCGCCTTGTGAGTCAAGGCGGCGAGGAACTTGAAGGGCTCGAAAAGCGGCTCCAGGCGAGTTGGCAGGTCATGCTGCGCCTCCTGGCCGAGAATCGCGTCTTCCCCGGCGAATAAACGGGAAATTACCGGCGTGAGGGCAGACGCCGTGGGCGTTGCTGCTCCATTTCCCAATTGGGATCGGGGTCGATTTCGACGCGCAACATCGTCCAAGCAAAGGGGTTCGCATGCGGATCGAGCTCGAACTGCCAGCGGCCCGATGAACGAGGTGTGAGGCGGTGGTCACTCGACCAGCTGCCGTCCTGGCTGCGGAGTCGCAGCTTGCCGCCGTACAGGCTTTCGGACTCTCGGTCTGCCGTCAACTCGACTTCCAAATCCATACGCATGCCATCCGATGTTGGAGCAGCAAAGAGTTCTTGCACGCGCTGGCGGGTCAGACTGGCGAGCCGCATTTGGGTGTCACCGGGCTCAAACGCCAGCAGGGTGTAAAGCGCGCGCTCACGAGGGTGCAGAGTCGGAAAACTCGAATCGTCGCGAGCAGATTGGCAACCCGAGCCGGCAACAGCGGTAGCGATCAAGATGGCGCCGAAGAATCGAGAGGAGGCGGGCTGGATCATGCTGCGGGATGGGCCAAGAGAGAAGCTGCAAGCAGCGCCGCCTTTTCTTCCGGCTGCAAACAGTCGTGCAAGGCCGGGAAGAAGGCGGCGCGTTCGCGTTGATCATGGTGCTCCAGGACTTCGCGAATCATGCGCTGCTGCTCGATGAGGGCGAGCAAGGATGCCGGGTCGCTGGCGCGCTGTTCGAGATGGTCGCGCGCAGCTTCTCCACAGCGATCGAGCAGCCGTTCGAGTTTGCGATGCTCGGCAAGCAGTAATTCTTCACTGCAGCCCAAAGGCGGCGGCTGGACACGGGCACGGAAGACTGGAATGAGCTGCTCATCCTCAAACTGAATGTGCAGGCGTAAGCGAGTCTCAAATCGATCCCAAGCTGCGCGTGCTTCTGCCGCCGCCGAGGCCTGGCCGACCGCTCGCACCAGGGCTTGCTGGTGGGCGCAAAAATCAGCGGCGATCCGGTCGTGTTCGGCTTCGATGGGGGCGAGGTCCATGGTTGCTCTCGCCATCCTATAATCCCTGATTCTCGCGTTGTCACTCGCTCCTGAAACAACGCCAGCACAAACAGAATCCATGTCCGAGAAGAACTGCGATGTCGTCGTTTTGGGGGCCGGCCCCGCTGGCTATGTGGCCGCCATTCGTCTGGCTCAGTATGGCAAGAAGGTGATCTGCATCGACGAGGACAACCTCGGCGGCACCTGCTTGAACTGGGGTTGCATCCCCTCGAAAGCCCTAATTGCTGCGGGCCACTTCCTCGATCAGGTCCGCCATGCTGCGGATATGGGCTTCACGGTCGCCGAACCGGAGCTTGATCTGGAGAAGTTGATCGCTTGGAAGGACACCATCGTCAAGCGTCTGACCGGCGGAATCGGCATGCTGTTCAAGAAGCGCGGCGTCGAGTGGGTCAAGGGCAGCGCGACGATCGCGGGCCCCAACAAACTCAGCGTCAAGACCGCGGAAGGCGTCGTCAACATTCAAGCTCGCGACATCGTGATTGCGTCTGGTTCCGAACCGGCCGGCATTCCGGGCTTCGAGTTTGGTGAGTTCGTTTGGTCGAGCACCGAGGCGCTTTCGCCGAAGGAGTTGCCGAAAGAACTGCTGATCATTGGAGGCGGAGTCATCGGCCTCGAGTTGGGCATGTTCTATCAAGCGGTTGGTTCGCAAGTGCGGATCATTGAGTACACCGATCAAGTGCTTCCTGGCACCGATCCGGAACTTGTCAAAGTGGTGCAGCGGCGTGCCAAAAAGATGGGCATTCAGATCCACACCGGCGCAGGCGCGCAAAGCTGGAAGCAAAAAGGCAAGGGTGTCGAAGTCACCGTCAAGATCGGCGAGAAGACCGAGGTCTACGCTGCCGATCGCATTCTGCTAACGACCGGGCGAAAGCCGCGCACGGCGAATATTGGCCTCGAGAAAGTTGGCGTGAAGCCAGATCAACGCGGTTTCCTTCATGTTGACGAGCAGTGCCAAACGAAAACTCCGCATGTTTGGGCGGTGGGCGATTGCACAACTGGTCCGATGCTGGCTCACAAGGGCTCGGCTCAAGGCTTGGTTGCCGCTGGCGCCATTGCGCAAAAGGCCGGCGTTGCATGGGACGACAAGATCGTGCCTTCGGTCATCTTTACCGATCCCGAAATCGCCACGGCAGGATTGTCCGAAGCGGAAGCGAAAGAACTCGGTTACGAGACCAAGGTCGGCCGCTTCAATTTCGGAGCGAATGGCCGCGCGATGGCACTGCACGCGACCGATGGCTTGGTCAAGATCGTGACCGATGCCAAGGACGATCGACTGCTCGGCGTACACATGGTTGGCCCTAGCGTGACCGACATGATTGCCGAAGCGGTCGTCGCGATTGAAACGGGATTGACTGCCGAGGACTTGTCCATGTGCATTCACCCGCACCCGACTCTCTCCGAGGTCGTCATGGAGGCGGCCGAGGACGTGCACGGTCTTTGCGTGCACGCTGCCAAGTAGCCATTGGAAGGCTGACCGCAACTCATGCGCTTTAGTCGGTCCGCACGACTCGTGGTCGAAGACCTCGGGCGTGCGGACTACGCTTCCCTTGAGCAGCGCATGTTTGAAGTGGTCGAAGAGGTCATTGGCGGCGCCGATGATCGACTCTTGGTTTGCGAACCGAACCCCGTGTTGACGGTCGGGCGAGGCGCGCGCGCGGCCGATTACCGCAGCAGCGGAATCCCGGTTTTTGAAGTCTCACGAGGTGGAAAGACCACCTTTCATGGCCCGGGCCAACTGGTTGTTTGGCCGGTGATCGCGCTGCAAGACGATGCGCGCGATCTGCACGCTTACCTCCATGCTTTGGAAGAAGCGCTGATTCTCGGCCTACAAAGCCTGGGGGTCGCAGCCGGGCGTGACCCACGCAACACGGGAGCGTGGATCGCCAAGCGCAAGGTCGCCTCAATCGGGGTTGCGGTACGACGCTGGGTGGCTTACCACGGATTAGCGCTGAATGTTGCGACCGACCTGGACTGGTTCCGGCGTTTCGATCCGTGTGGACTCGAGCCGGAACTGATGACCAACCTGCAGCTCGAGATGGGTGCTACCCCCGATCCCGACGAAGTCCAAGAAGCGATTCTGACCGCGCTTCATGAAGTCTTGCGAAATGGCTAAGCCCAAGAAACCAGCTCAACGCGCCTCCGTGCGTGGGATCGACGCGATCTTTCGTCCGCGCTCCATTGCCGTGGTCGGGGCAAGTCGCCGCCGCTACCAAATCGGTCACGAGATCGTACGCAACCTAGTCGAGGGCGGATTCTGTGGGCCGGTCTATCCGGTCAATCCGTCTGCATCTGTGGTGCATTCGATGCACTGCTTCTCGCGCGTGAACGAGATTCCTGGGCCGGTCGATCTTGCGGTCTTGGTGGTCCCGGCGCCTCTGGTCCTCGCCGCAGCCCGTGATTGCGCACGCAAAGGCGTGCGCGGCTTGGTGGTCATTACGGCGGGCTTCGCGGAAGTCGGCGGCGAAGGTGCCGAGCGCCAAGATGAGTTGCTTGCTCTTTGCAAGAAGCACGGTATCCGTCTGGTCGGGCCGAATTGCATGGGGGTGCTGAACACCGACCCCGAGGTTTCGATGAACGCTTCCTTTGCCGGGGCGACCCCGACCTTGGGCGGCGCGGCCTTCCTTTCGCAATCCGGGGCGCTTGGCGAGGCGATCTTGTCCGACGCGCGTTCTCTCGGCCTAGGAGTTTCGATGTTCGCAAGCGTCGGCAACCGCGCCGATGTTTCGCCGCCCGACTTACTTGAGTATTGGGAAGACGACTCGCACACCGATCAGATTCTGATGTACCTCGAGGCCTTCGGGGACCCCGAGCGATTCCTGCAAGCTGCGCGACGCGTTTCGGCGAAGAAGCCGATCTTGGTTGTGAAGTCGGGGCGAACCGCGCGCGGCGCGAAGGCGGCAATCTCGCACACGGGTTCCCTAGCTGGTTCCGAAGCGGCAGTGGACTCCCTGCTCAATCAATGTGGTGTCTTGCGCGTGGACACCATGAACGAATTGTTCACGCTGGCGGCCGCAGTGCAGGCCGGCAAGTGGCCGCAAGGCAAGCGCGTGGCAATCGTCACGAACGCGGGAGGGCCAGCCATCCTGGCCACCGATGCTTGTGTCGCGCTTGGCCTGGAGCTCGCTGATCTGGCCCCAGCAACCCAACGCAAGTTGGCCAAAGTCGTGCCGCCCGAAGCGTCGGTTGCGAACCCAGTCGACCTGATCGCGAGTGCCGATGCGGAACGATTTGACGCTGCCCTCGGCCATGTCCTGGCGGATCGGTCGATCGACATGGTCATCGCGATTTTCGTCTCGCCGGTCATGATTGATTCGGCGGCGGTTGCGCGCGTGTTTGCAAAGCATGCGGCGAGCTCGGCTAAGCCGCTCGCGGCGTGTTTACTTGGCAAGTCCGAGGGCGAAGCCGCGTTCGAAATCCTGCGTGAAGCCGGAGTGCCGAACTATCGTTTCCCGGAAGAAGCGGCGCAGGCGCTGGCCGGATTGCATCGCATTGCTCGACTTCGGAATCGTGAAATCGAAGCGGCACCGCGTTATCGAGTGCAGAAGGCCAAAGCACGCCGCGCGATCGAGACGGCCCTTGCGGAAGGTCGTGAAACTCTCAAGGGCACCGAGCTCGCAGATCTCTTCAGCGCCTACGGGATCCCGATCGTGCCAAGTCGAATCATTCGCAATCGGGAAGAAGCGCTGCAAGCCGCGAAGAGGATCGGATTTCCAATGGTCGCAAAGGTCGTCGCGCGTGATCTCCATCACAAGTCCGATTCAGGTGGCGTGCTGCTGGGGATTCGCGATCGTGAAGGATTGTTGGACGCACTCGATCAACTTGAAGCAGGATTCCGTAAGCGTCATCCGGAAATGAATGTGCTCTTGCAGAGTATGCGCTCCGATGGCGTCGAGACATTCTTTGGAGCCGCGACCGATCCTCAGTTTGGGCGCATGCTCGCCTTCGGATTGGGAGGGATCCACGTCGAAATCCTGAAGGACGTGGTCTTCCGCCTGCACCCTCTCTCGAGAACAGACGCGCTTGAGATGGTGCGCGGCGTGCGCGCGCGTGCGCTATTCCAAGGCGCGCGTGGCAAGCCACCGGTCGACGAAGAGGAGTTGGTCGATGTGCTGCTGCGTCTCAGTCGCATGCTCAGCGATCACCCGGAAATCGCCGAACTGGACTTGAACCCCTTCTTAGCCGGTTATCGCGGCGAAGGGAGTTGTGTACTCGACATGCGCGTGCGGCTTGAAGCCAACGCAACGACGGCCGAGTGACGCTCGAAGATTGCTGCCTGCTGCCCAGCCTAGTCTTTGCCGACGACCATCGGGATCGGGCGTGACCAGGTATTGAGCACGCCACCCGGGCCGATCGTCAGGACCAACGCGTAAATCCGCTGATCCAGCATCGAGATGAGATGCGGGACGTTCACAGACATCGACACGGATTCTTCGACGGGCACGCGCCCATACCAACCGCGCGTCTTGCTCGTTGCAGCAAACAGCGGATCAGCATTGATCGGAATATGCGTGCCCCGGTAATGGGTGCCGGGTTCGGTGCCAAAGCTCAGCGCCGCGCGATAGATCGCACCACTCTCGCCAGGCATCCCGGCGACCATTTCCATGCTCGTTCCGAGTAGCGGAGCGGACTTGTAACCAATCCAGCTAGGACCGCCAGGGAACCAATCCGTGACCTCCTGACTATTCCGCTGCCTCGGTGTGCCAAGGTCTCCGTTGCCATAAGCCAGGTTCGCTGCGGCAAAATTGTCGATCGTTGGCGGCAAGAGTGCATCGATGCGCTCGGCAGAGACGCCGCTGCCGCCTGGCCACGCGGCGGTGTATTCCACGCCTTCGATTTCTTTGCCGTTCTGGTCTTCCAGCACGATCGAGCCACTTCCGTTCTCTAAGGCGATCGCGCCTTCGGGCCAAGCCATCGTCGGCGCGAATCCGCCGTTGACGACCGGAAGACCATTCGATGCGATCACGATCGAGTGTCCAGCATCGAGCCGGAAGTTGGTTCCGATCGTGAATTCTTCGCCCGGACCCACGATCACACGAGTGCTGCGCAATCCTGCGGGGGCCACGGGTAGCGTTCCGGTCAGTTCGATCCACTCGCCGTAATAGTCCTTCACACTTGCTGAGTCGCGCTGGAACTCAGTCAAAGCAATTGTGCCGGATGGATAAGGCACGGTGGGGATGTCATCGCACCAGGCGGTGAAGCTGAGATCGCCCGAGTTGCTCGCCGTGTAGGTCTCTCCGTTCGAACTCAGGTAGATGTGGCCGCCGGCATCGACATATCCAAATCCACCGTTTCCGGGTGAGGTCGACCAAACTGGGATGGACCGGCTGGGCGAATTCAAGCGCGCAAGAGTATCCGGTCGTGGAAAGTTCGAACTGTTGGGCGTGCCGACGCTGAGCACGACGAATTCCGGGCGCAACGAGCGAAGGAACGGGCCGGTGGATGAAATCGACGAACCGTGCATGTTCGCTTTGTAGACATCAACATCGCCAGCAACCACACCAACTGGTTTCTCGACGTTGACGGACATCGCGCTGCCGCCGGTCAGGTCGCCGCCGATGAACATTTGAAAATCGCCGTAGCTCAGCAGCCAAGAGATAGAGGCGCTGTTCTCCTGTTGTCCCGAGCCGGCCAAATCGATGACGGCGCCGCCGGCCAGTTCGCCGTTGACGGCAAGGCAACGCATCGTGACGCCTTCGCCCAGGTCGATGACCTCGCCGGGGAGGACCGCACGCCGCAGCCCTTGGTAGGCAGATTGGTAATCCAGAAAGGGTTGGCTCGTCGGTAGATCGATATCGCCTCGATCAAGCGCCTCTCCGATTGCGATATGCGACAGCGCGACCTCGTCCAGGCCGCCAACATGGTCGTTGTGATAATGGGTCGCAACCACATAGTCCAAGCGGAGAATGTCCTCTTGGACCAGATAGGGCAGGATCGTCTGATTCCCTTGGCCATTCAAGCCGCCGTCAATCAGCATCGTCTGCCCGGACGGGCTGACGATCAGAGTCGCATCACCCATTCCGACATCGAAGAAAACCACTTCGAGTTCGGCGGATTGAGCGACAACCGGGGCAACCGGGAGAAAGGGGAGGAGCGCAGCAGCGAGCCGCATGGCAGCGGAGGACGAAAGAAGCCGTAAGGTGCTGAAGGCTATCCCAGGAGTTTGGGAGTTGCAGAGAAGCCTTTGCAGAGCAGGGGAAGAGCTGGGAAGCCCTTTTCACCTTACATGACAATCATCGGTACGGGTACCGCTTGTGTACGCACTTGACCTGGGAGATCAAGCGTTACTACGATTCCGTAAATCGTCAATCCGCGCAGATTCGCGTTATTCGGCACTTTCGTATTCACCGACACTGATTCCGCCGCAGGTACCCACCCAGACCAGCCTGGAATCTTGTGCGAGGCGCGATACGCGAGGTCGAGATTCGCTGGAATGTGGGTTCCGCCGACTGTGATCCCAGGGGCCGTGCCAAAGCAAACCCAGCCTTGGTAGTAGCTTCCGGCTTCGCCGGGCATCATCCAATCCATCGCGAGAGGGCCGCCGACGCTCGGTTGCGTGGTGACGATGACGCGCGTCTCGCCGTTGCCCCATGCCGTGATATCTGCGTCGTTCACCCGTCCCGGCGAACCGAGGTCACCGAGTCCGTAGCTGCTGACACCATCGAGGAAATTCAGCTGCACGGCCGGGCTGAGCATGTCGCGCCGTTCCGCGCTGGCCCCCACTCCACCAGGCCAGGCCGTTGTCCAACGCACGCGATCGAGCAAAAGTCCGCTGGCAGAGTCTTGAAGACCGATCACATCGATTGTGTTTGCTAGCTGCTGGCTGCCGACCGGCCAGGCGATTTGGGGACGCACGCCGCCATTTGCGCCGACGAGTCCGGAGGCTGCGATCAGGCAAACTTCTCCGGCGTCGAGTTGGATGCTGGTCGCGAGCTGAAACAGATCGACGTTGCCATCGCCGACCTCGATTCCCTTCAAGGTGACCGGCAAGCCGACGCGGGCTCCACCCAGCTCAATCCACTCGCCGAGGTCGTCGGCGACGACAGTGGGGTTGCGCATGAATTCAGAGACCTTCAGCTCGCCAGCGAGCGGCGCAGGAGGGGGTAGTTCGTCGCAATGCGCGGTCAGGCTCAGGCCGTCCGCACCGTACATGCTCCAGGTCTGCCCATCGGACTCGAGTCGAATCGGGCCGCCTGCATCGACAAAGCCCGTGCCACCGGTTCCGTCCGAGGTGCACCAGACCGGAATGACGCGGTCCCAGTGGTTGAGATTGTCGATCGTGGATTGCCGCGGGAAACCGTACTGATTGCCCGATCCGCAACTGATGATGGCTGCTTCCGGCAGGACTTCCGACAGAAACGCCGGGTGCGTCGAAGTCGACGAACCGTGATGGCTCACGCGAAGTACATCGAGGTCGCCGCAAAGTGGCCCAATCACGTGCTCGACATCGGTCGAGCCATTGCCGCCGCCCGTGAGGTCACCTGCGACGTAGAGGTCAAAGTCGCCATATTCGATGCGCCAGGCAATGGACGCCGAATTCTCATATTGCGCCGATCCAGAAATATCGATCGAGCCGCCGCCGATGAGGGCGCCTTCGACGACCAGGCAGGTCGCTGTCGCGCCCCCGCCCAGCTGCACCACCTGACCCGGGACTACCGTTTGGCGCACCCCTGAGTAGGTCGACCGATAATCGTTGAAGGTCTGCGAGCTTGGAGTATTCGAGTCCCCGCGGTCGAGGCACACGCTGGCTTGAATTCCTGCTTGCCAGACCTCATCCAAGCCTCCGACGTGGTCTGCGTGGTAATGGCTTGCGGCGACGTAATCGAGACTCGTGATCCCGAGGCCCTGCAGAAAGGGGACGAGAGTGTTGATGCCCTCGCCGTTTGGGCCTCCGTCAAACAGGAAGGTAGTCCCATCTGGTCCGATGACCAAAGTGCAGTCACCCTGCCCGACTTCTAAGAAGTGGACTTCCAGTTGCTGCGCCTCTGCCGTGGAGGCAAAGCACAGCGCCAATGCGGGGAGCAGCTGGCGCACAGATCTGAGGGCTTGAGCACGCCCGGTTCATGGGACGGAGGAATGCTTAGAACCGTTCCATTCTACCAGAGGTTATTTCGGCCAATTCTGTCATAAAACGGGCTTTATTTCGGCTTTTTCCTACACAAATCGTGTGGATACGGACCCCAGAGCGCTCGTAAGCCAGGCTCAAGCCGTCGAGCATATGGCCGGAAAACGCGAAGGAACCCCAACTTCCGCCGCCGTCGGAGACGAAGACCAAGGTGTCGATTTCGGGGTCGGACTGGGCTTCGAGTAGGACGTCATACATCGCCGATGCCGGCCCAAAGTCGAAACGACGGACAAAGGAAGTCGCTTTCTCGCGGTTCCTTTTCGTGGCTTTGACGGTTGATTTGAACGGGCTTTGGCTGGTGCGCACAATCAACCGGAGGTGGAAGACGCCGTCATCCGGATAGCGGGCTAAGAAGGCCTCGAACTCATCGGCGGCGGCATCGGCGCTGCGTCGGCCGTCGTCCAATGCGTCATTCATCGAACCGGAGCCATCGAGCACGAAACCCACCCGCGCGCTGTCGATCGGGATGCCGAGGTATTGAGCGACCGTGTCTTCCTGAGAATCGAGGCGCTTCGCCGGGTGCAGACGCGAGCCCTGGGGCGATCGGGCCTGGGCCAGCCAGTCTGCTCCGTCGCGAGTCCACCAGGATTGCCATGGTTTGGCTTCGCGACCGAACTGTTGACCCGTGAGTGCTCGGAGCGCGGTCGCGTAGTCTTCGGGATAGCGTGTGCTTTCTGCTTGCTGCGAGAACTCCAGACCGGCGATCAGTACTGGGACTGCTTCGAAGACTTGGGCGCTGACGGCGCTTGCCCAGACGGCGACGCGTTCGGCGTTCGACTTGGCGCGGCTCGCTTGCCTGAGCAGGTCCAGGTAAAGCGCGAGCGCGGCGGGCGAGGAGTTCGCTTGCGCTGCGAGCACATGCAAGAACTGGGCGCGGTCCGCGGAGTCGTCGGCTGCATCCCAGGCCGCATGGAAAGCTTCGAGCTCGCTTGAGGTCGGAGCGAGCCAGCGGAAGCCAAGGAAAGGCATGCCTCGATCCAGAAGTGCGGTGCGCAAGTCCGCTGCGTCGTGCTTGCTCTTGGCAAACTCAATGCGCTCGTCGGCGAGCAACTTTCCGGCAGCATTCTGCCATGCGCGACTCAACTCGCCCTGGAGGCGCTCGAAGTCACGATCGAGCAAGGAGTCGAGGTTGACCCGCGCGTTTCCACGGCGCAGGGCGCGTAAGCAGACCAATCGGAGGAGGGGGCTGGACTTCTTGCTTGCCGCGGCATCGAGCAGAATCTCGCCTTCTTCCAAACTGTCTGCACCCAGCATGCCGGTGTAGAGCCAATCACGGAGATGCACGCCTCCGCGCAATTCCAGCTTGTCGTCGAAGATCTCGACCCGAGCCCGCATGGCGCCAGGGACACGAACTTTGGCAAACTCCTGCGAAGCATCGGCGACTTCATATCCATCGCTGGCGGACGCGATTTGCTTCGCCAGGTCCTCCCAGTCCTGCGATTGCGCGAGTCCAGGGGATGCGAAAGAAAGCGTCAGGAGTGCAGGAAGAGCGAAGCGAAGCATGAGAAGGAAAGGGGGATACGAAAGCGCGGAGGAGGCGACGTGCGCCTCCTCCGCGGTTCGAATCCGAAAGCAGTCTAGTAGAGGATTGCTTCTGCTGCGTTCGACAGGATGAAGCCGCGGGCGTTTGCCGCCGGATCAATCACCTGCCACTGCAAGTAGAAGCTCGAGCCAGCCAAACCTGCATCGTTTGGAACGATCAACGGAAGAATCGCTTCTCCGTTGCCGTTGACGCTTGCTGGGTAGCGGAACTCATCTGAGACGTACAGAGTCGAGCCTGGAATGCCGATGGCAGCCAAGTTCTTTGGCAGCGCGCCATAGCGGCTGTTGGTGTTCGAGAAGCCAATCGCCAGCGTGGCATTGCGCCCCGGGATGCCGCCGCTGAGCGTGATCTCAATGAACTGACCAAGGCCCGGAAGCCCGATCGCATCGATGACAGCGGGAACACCGTTCGAGTTGACGTCGCTGGTGCCGAAGGGAATGAACTGAGGCGCGGGCGGTACGTAGTACTCGCCCACCGGCACGACTTCCAAGGCGACTGCGAAGCAGCCATCGGGTAGCCAGCGGTGCTTGGTTTCCTGTTCGCCGAGTTGATTCGACAAACGGTCACCATTCGCGTCGAACAGGAAGTCGACCGAGTTCTGCTTGTAGACGCCGCCGGTGCCGGTGGGACCGTTGTTGTGGAAGATTGCGAATCCGCCATCGTGTGCCTTGCCGTCGTAAATGTCAGACGGCGGGTAGTCCATGGTCAGGTTGTTCGGACCGTCGAAGAACAGCGAGACCTCGCCGGCATCGTTCAGGTCACGGTCGCCGTTCAAATCGATGCCCTGGTAGACCAGGCCATTGGCGCCCGCGCAGCTTGAGTTGTACGCGGTCGAAACGATCCAGTAGAGATCTTCGCCATTCGGGCCAGCGCCCCAATCGACATCGAGGACCTCGAGCGAAGCGTACAAGCCAGTGCCTCCGGTGCTTGGGCAGCCTGGGTTCTTCAAGGCGCCAGAAGCCACATCGGCATTCAATTCCAGGCCAGCGACATCGCCGACCAGGTTGCAGAAGTTCCAAGCTTCGCCTGGGTCCATCGCATCGCCATCGCCATTCTGATCTTCAAAGGCGTAGAGCATGCGGTCTTGCTGAGCGAAGCCGACCACCATGCCGGCGCTATCGACCATGATGCCCTCAAAGTCGCCGACATCGATCGAGACCGAGCCGGAAGTGCCCGCAACCGAGACCGAACCCGCGCCATCGACGAGCATGGAGAACTCGCCGGCATCCATCGCATCGCCGTCGCCATTCAAGTCGACATACGAGAAGATGCCCGAGCCAACCGTTGCTCCGCCGCTGTAGATATCGTCGGTGACGAACAACTCACCCGTGGTTGGGTTGTAGCAGAGCTTGTCAGGGCTGGTGTTGTTCGCGCCTTGAGCGCTGCGGGTATCCGCGAAGACATTCCATTCGCCGGCATCGGTGCAGACGCCATTGCCGTTCAAGTCGACGAAGCGCAGAATCACATCGCCCGTTGCAACAGCAAACATGGTCGGCGTGCCGCCGATGTTGGCAAACTGAAGCGACTCGAGGTAGTCGATGTCGTTCGCGCCGTCATAGGCAAAGCGAATTCCCTCGTTGGGCCCGAAATAGTCGCCGTTGTAGTCGAGATCGAGGGTGCGGCGAATCTCCCATTCGGGAGTGGCGGGAGTTCCGCCCCACATGAAGTACTCGTGAGTTTGCTGAGCCATAGCCGAGCCGCCGAGCAATGGCAGGCCGACTGTGACGCCGAGAGTGAGGATGTTGCGCATGAACTGCTGAGGGTGAATGAATGGTTCTTGGCAGGGGAGCTGACCAAAACCACCGCCCATTCTAACCAAGTGCGCGAAGCCTTCACGGGGGTAGCGTGAAGCTCGTAGGGGGCTTCCCTTTTGGTAGACGAGTCGCACTCAAAATGGTGACAGTGATTCTCGGTGATACTCAATAAGTCTTTTCCTACGAGAGGCTTGCGAGGATTCGAGAGCTCGCTATTTTGGGATTCCTGCTCTTCGGGGCAGGTTCTTTTTCTCGATCTCCTCGCCATCTCATGCCCGATTCGGATCTCGTCCGCGACCTCGAAGATCAACGCCGCCTTCAGGCCGCCTCTTGGCAGACCACGCTGGATCATTTTCACGACTATCAGGTGGCGGCTCCGGCGGAACGAGTGCTTTCGCTGGGCCGACTCTTCGAGTTGCTTGCGCCTTGGCTTGAGCGTGGGATTCGTAGTGCAGCCTTGCGTCATTTCTTGTTGCTGCCTACCGAAATGTTGATGGGCAGACTGTTTGCCCAAGTGGTGCATCGCACCGATTTGCCGTGCCGCCCCGCAACCTTCTTGATGTGGATCGAAGGCACGATCTTGCGCGATGTTGCCGACCCAAACTCGGACCTTGGCGTAACCAATGGCGCCCCCGGCGAGCCTCCAGCAGAACTGCAAGCACGCTTCCATTCGCTGCCTTATGCCGAGCGTGCGTTGCTTTACCTCGCCATGATCGAAGGCAGCGATTCTCAGCGCGTCTCTGAGCGGACCGGACTGGGGCACGATTCCCTGCGCCATCGACTCGATGCGATTTGGCGCTCGCTTGGCACGCATCCGGAGGAGGGCTCATGAGTCTTTCCTTCCAGAATCCTCCGCTGCCGCAGCGCTTGGTGCTCGATTTTGGTGCCGAGGCATCACACCGTTTGGGCGAACTCTTCCTTGCGAATTCAATTCAAGCTGGGCTTCGCCTGACGGATGGCGTTAAGTATCGGCCGCTAACTCAAGAGCGGCTTCCTGATCTACGCTCCTCAGCGCAGCTGCGAGCCAAGCTTCGTTCTTCCTTGCGGGCATTTCTTGCTTTTCTCGATGTGCACCCTGCGGCTTCCGATCTACCGCTCGATGCCTGGTACGAGCTCAGCGCAACCGAACGCCTCTGGGTCGATCCCCTGCTGTCCGCTGAGTGGGCCGCCGTGCTCCTTCCCGAGCGTTTCGACGCTCGGCTGACGCAGGCGGTCAATCTCTTGCGTCATGGTCGCGCACGCCCAGCCTTGGATCAGTTCCAAGAGAACTTGCGCCAAATCCCTCGGGCCCGCGAGCCGCGTGCGCAGTTGCTTCGCAATGCTGCAGCAGCTTACGAAGTGCTTGGCGACGACGCGGGCGCCCGTTGGTGTGCGCGACAGTCCTTTGCAGCTTGCCCCTGGAGTGAATCCAGCCTAGCTAGCTATCTGATCTACCTCACGCTCGATGCCGAGCTCGGCGACAGCCTGCACGAGGTCGGCGATGCCTGCCGCGCGTTCCGCGGCAACCTGGACCGCCCTGCACTCTGGGGTTTGCTCGATGAGCACGCAGGCCGCGCTTCCAGCCGGCTGCAACAAGACAACATCATTCGCGCCCGCTTCCGGCAGGCGGTTCTTCACTAATCTGCATCATGCGACCTTCCTTCCTTCTTTCGATTCTGTTCGCTTTCTTCTTGCTCGTTCCCCATCAACAAGCGGGCGCAAGCTCGGATGGCGGCAACAAGGAACGCAACAACGGCGGAGATACCCCAACCAACATTTCGGGGATCATCGGCAGCGTGAGCGAAGGCAACGCGCGTGGCCGAAAGAAAGGACAAGGCTGAGCCTCCTTGCGGAAGCCCAGCCTTGTTTGGGCGTCGAGGAATCTCGGCGCCCAGCTTTGGTCATTGCCTAGACCAAGTAACGCAGGTAGACGTACACCGTCGCGATCGCAACCGACATCAGCATCAGCGGGAAGGCATGCTTGAGGAACTTCACGAAGCTGATGGGTGTACCGGCTCGCTCGGCAAAGCCAGCCACGATCAGGTTTGCGCTCGCGCCAATCAAGGAGCCATTGCCACCAAGGCAGGCACCCAGCGATAGCGACCACCAAACGGCGTGTTGTTGAGCCAAGTCCAAATCGACGCCGTTCGCAGCAAGCTGAGTGAAGGCCGTCTTCAGAGTCGGGATCATCGTCGCGACAAACGGAATGTTGTCAACGATCGCCGAGGCAACGGCCGACACCCACATCACAGCAATAGATAGCCGTGTGGTGACTTCTTCCGGGCCATCGGCGCCATCCGTAAAGCCGACGACCTTGCCCGCCAAGATGTCGAGCGCGCCCGCGCTTTCGAGGCCGTGCACAATCACGAACAAGCCAACGAAGAAGAAGATCGTCACCCATTCCACCTCTCCGAAGGTGTGGTGAACGTTTTCAGACTTCTCTTCAGGCGTGCGCGGCAGGTTATCGAGCAGCAGCAGCAAAGCACCGCCAAACATGGCGACGGTTGCCGGCTCAATCCCCATTGGGTGGCCCAAGATGAATCCTGCCAAAACCAAGGCCAGGACAAACATCGACTTCTTCAGCAGCGTGACGTTGGTAATCGCGTCGCGTTCTTTGAAGTTCATGACGCGCGCCATGGCTTCGTCACTCGCCTTGAGCTTCTTGCCCCACATAATCCAAATCGGCAGCATCGTGGCGATGAACACCACCGGCACAATCGGCGCGATGTGAATCAGGAAGTGGTTGAAGGTGATCGTCTGAACTTGCGATCCGATCAGAATGTTGGGAGGGTCACCGATCAGGGTGGCCGTTCCTCCTATATTGGAAAACAAGATCTCCGCAAACAGGAAGGGGTAGGGCTTGATCTCGAGTTCTTCAGTGATCAGCAAAGTCACCGGAACGATGAGCAATACCGTCGTGACGTTGTCCAACAACGCCGACAAGACTGCGGTCACGATTGACAGCATGACCAGAATACCCCAGGGCCTGGCCTTGACCTTCTTGGCAGACCAAATCGCGAGATATTGGAAGATGCCGGTGCGGCGTGTGACCGCAACAATGACCATCATGCCGGTTAACAGACCGATCGTATTCCAGTCGATGCCGGCAACCGCCGAGGCTTGATTTGGATACACCCCAAGAAGCACCATCAAGCCGCCGCCCAACATCGCGACGACCGCGCGGTTGTACTTCTCGGTCATGATGATGCCGTAGGTCACCACGAAGATGACACCGGCAATCCAGAGCTTGTCCCAACCAAAGATGGGCCCAATGCTGT
Source organism: Planctomycetota bacterium (assembly GCA_040264055.1). GTDB lineage: Bacteria > Planctomycetota > UBA1135 > UBA1135 > UBA1135. The sequence goes on along the minus strand of JBDQJC010000014.1, from coordinate 30,037 downwards.
GGCCACCTTCTTCGCCGCCTCCGCCACTGACCATCGTGGCCATTGCAGCTAGTGCGGCAATCATTTGGGATCCTCCAAGAGGCGCCCGACGATGTCCCAGTAGCTGACGATGCCAACCAGTTTGCCCGTCTTGCGTTCCACAACCGGTAGGTTGTTGTGGCAGTTGTACAGGCTCAACACAACGTGAGTGAGCGCGGTGTCCGGATGCAGGATTACCGGGTCCTTCTTGGAAAAGCGCCCGACCGGTTGATCGCGTTCTTCGACGAGGCGACGTTGCAAGTCGTCAAAGTCATCGTTCACAAAAGCAAGGTTGGGAGTGTCCCCTTCCATGAATGCGGCCTTCGGCACGATCAACGAGAGCAGGCCATGGATGCCAAACTGGCCAACCATGACGCCTTGAGCGTCGACCACAGGAACGCTGCGGAAGCGGTTATCGCGCAGAATCTCGATCGCGCGGGAGAGGGGTTCGTCTGCCCTGACCGTGGTCGGGTCAGCGGTCATGATTTCTGCGCAAGTCATCCGGTAGAGGTGTGCCGGGGGCAGGAAGAGTGGGGGGAAACCGAACCGCGCGAGTGGGGGATGCCCGGTGGGTGAACGCGTTCGGAGGCACCGAACAGTTCGGCGCGGGGGAAACATAGTAGGGAGGAAATGCGGGCGCGTAACCCCGACCCGTGAAAAATCCGCTTGGCTAAAACGAGTATTTGAATGCGGAAATTTCGTCGGCCCAGGCCTCGGCGACGAAATCACGAGCCTGCGCGTCGTAGAAATCGCGGTAGTCGCGATGTTTGGTCTGATTCAAGTGCGGCAATTCCGCGTCGACACCCATGCGCTGGCAGGCTGCGGCGAAATCGCCGGAGAGGTTTTCGAAGCGGCCGACGAAGTCGAGTGGTCGGCGACCGGGCGGGGGGGCGAGCATGCGCGCCTGGCTGCGTCCGCGCGCTCGCTCGCGCTCGTAGCGCAGGTAGGCCAGGAAATCGGGAAGCGCCTTGACGACCGGATGCCGCGGATGATTCTCGCGGGCCAAGATGAAGCTGTACTCCGAAACCAGTCGGTCCCAGGGGTTGCGGACGAAAGCGAACTTGAAGAGTGAATCAGCGAAATCGCTGGGCAACTGCGCATAGGCATCAGCAAGCGAGCCATGCACGCGCAAACGCACCTTGGCAGGGTCTTTCTGCAGGTGGAACCGGGACAGGAGCTTGTTCCAGGGCGTTAGGGGTGGGTGCACCACCCAAGGATCAAGCGCTCGCGCGACGCTGGTTCCGCCGGTCTTGGGCACATGCACAAAAAGGAACTTCTTCTCAATTGAGAGCAGCATCTCGATCCGGGGGCGCAGGGGCTTCAGGAGTAGGTGTAGCGCGCAGCAGCATGCCCCAGGCGAAGGCCAAAACCAGTGCGAAGGCAGACAAACGATTCGAGCTATAGAGCGTCGAATCGGTCAGCCCACCGAAAAACAGATAGGCCCATGCGGTCAGGCCAAGCGTGACCGACGCACGATCGGTGGCGAAGCTTCGGATCAGCACCCACGGCAAGATCGTCAGCCAAAGCACGACACCAATGAGTCCGGGGATTCCCGCGACCGCCATCGTGTGTAGGAAGTTGGAATGACAGTGCGCGTGATGCAGATTGACGATGACGCGTTCTTCTGCCGGGAGGCTGCGGTTTTCGATACGAATCCGCAGTTCGACTTCATCGGCGTGTGCATGCAGTGCATCGCGCATATCGCCAAGGCCCATGCCCCCGATGGGGTGCTCGCGAAAGCGCTCCCAGGCGAAGTCCCACATCAAGGCGCGCGAACTGTCGCCCGTCAAGAGCTCGGACGGATGAGCGAGTTCGCGCACCCTCGGGTCCAAGAAAAAGGCGGCGGTCAGCAGTAGCACCAGGCCCGCCCCGATCCCTACCCAAAGCCGGACCGGGCGAGCGGTTTTTCTGACCAGGCCGACGGTGGCGGCCAGCGCAGCTACCGTAATCAGCGCAAGGGCGCGTCGTTGCGTCGCGAGCATGGCAAGCAAATGCAGCGCAGCGGTCACAGCTAGGGCGACGAAGCCTGCACGCGAGCGAGCGCGGACGGCGAGCAGAGCGGCGATCGTCGCACCCGAACCGATTGCCAGCGCATAGAGCCAGATATTCGTCGGCGGGTCGAGCTTTCCAAGTAGCTCACCCGTCTCACTCAGCTGTTTGCCGAGATGCAGCAGGCTCGGCAGGGTCGCCAAACTCGTCGAACCGAGCACAATCCACAGGAAGCGATCGGGGCGTGTGGCATCGCGCACGGCAGCGGCGCCTAGGAACAGAAACAGGATCGGCCAGAACGCCGTCCATTCACCCCAGCCGCGACTGAGGTCTTGCGATCGCAAGGCAGAAATCAGCAAGGGCACCAGCAAAGCCAAGCTCGCCCAACCGATGGGAGTGCGAAAGGTGCGCAAGGGCTGACGGTGCATCAAGCTCGCGAAGAGCAGCAGACCCATTCCAATGCTCAAGCCGGCTTTCGACCACGGCATGGCTGCCCCCGCGACGCACAAGGCCGCGAAGCGAAAGTCCGGGAGGGTTGCCGTGCGCGACACGCTTGGGCCGGATTCTAGCGGCTTCGATGCTTGTCCCGCAGCGCTCGCCGGGATAGAAGAGACGCGTGTCCGGAGCTCCGCGAGAGACCCACATGAGCGGGCGCGGGGCTTTGCGCGGTGCGCTTGTCACCGCGATCTGGACGCTGGTCTCAAGGGTCCTTGGCTTCGCCCGTGATGCGGTGATGCTGGCGACCTTTGGCGCCAGCCCGACCACCGGCAACTTCGTCATCGCTTGGATGGTGCCGAACCTCTTCCGGCGCCTGTTCGGCGAAGGAGCGGTGAGTGCGGCGGTGCAGCCCGCCCTTGCCCGGGCGCAAGCAGACGGCGGCGAAGAGGCCGCGCGCCATTTGTTTGCTCGCTTTCAGGGTCTGTTCTTAGCCGTGCTGACCGTGCTGGTCGTGGGCGGTGAGCTCGTGATTCTGCTTTGGCATGGCTGGCTGGAAGGGCGCGCGCCGCACGCTGACCCGCAACTCATGTCGGCGCGCGCGGCCGACCTTGAAGCACTGCTGTTGACGGCCTGGCTGTTGCCTTATGTCCTGCCGATTTGCCTGACCGCCCTGGCGGGCGCGCCGCAGCAACTCTGCGGTCGCTTCAGCTTGCCGGCGTTGGCACCCGCGGTACTGAACATCGTTTGGATTTCCTGGTTGCTGATCCTGGGGCCAGGCGCCGACATTCTGTGGTTGCCGGCCGGCGTGCTTGTCGGTGGAATTGCGCAATGGATGCTGCAGTGGCCCGGTTTGCGAGCCGACCGCTGGCCCTTGATGCCCTGTCGACCCGCAAGCGACCCCGAGCTGCGTGCGACAGTGCGGTCCTTCCTACCCGTGATGCTCGGGCTTGCAGCGATCCAACTCAATTTGATGGTTGACCAGATTCTGGTTCGCGAGTTGGTTTCGGAAGACGCCAATTCCTACACCTACGCGGCGAATCGACTTCTGCAACTGCCGATGGCTTTGGTCGGGATTTCAGCGGCAACCGCGGCCATGCCGCTGTTTTCTAAGCTTGCCGCGGAAGGGCGGAAAGCAGAGCTCAGCGCGCACTTGCGTCAAGGCAGCGAGATGACCTTGCTGCTGATGCTTGCGGCAGGGGGCGGGTTGTTTGTGCTCGCGGCTCCCGTCATCCAAGTCCTGTTTGAACACGGTCGCTTCCATGCCGAAGACACCGCACGACTTGTGCCGGTGCTTCGCGCTTACCTTTGGTCCTTGCCGGCGGCAGCTCTGATCGGGCTGGCTGCACGCGCCTGCCAGGCTAGCGGTAACCTGCGAGGACCGGCGAAAGCGGCTGTGGCTGCGATTCCCGTCAACCTCGGCTTGGACCTCTGGTTACTTCCTCGCTATGGGGTTGCCGGGGCTGGGTACGCCACTGCGGTTGCCTTGAGCTTTCAGTTCGTGCTTCTTACCCGCATGCTGGGCGTGCTTGAACTGGCGCCGATATGTCGCGTCGCTCGTTTGCCCGTGCTGGTGATCCCAGGCCTTAGCGCGAGTCTCGCGGCCTGGGCATGCACGCGCGCTCTCGCTGATGGTGCTTCCAGCCCGTTCGGTCTCGTGCTCGCGATTGGCGCAGGCTTGATCGCTGCAGTGGTCGCCGTCCGCTTTCTGTTACCGAACGACTTCGCCCAGTTGATCTCGGTCCTGCGTCGTCGCCGCAGTCGTTGATCCGGCTGGGAAGTAATCCTGCAAAGACCGTACTTCGGCCTTGCCGAGTTGCCGTACCCGGATCGCCTCGACCGCCGCGCTGGCCGCAGACATCGTCGTCAAACAGGGGATGTTCGCTTGGTAGGACTCCGAGCGAATCATGCCGTCGTCATGACGCGTGACCTTGCCGAGCGGGGTGTTGATGATCAGGTGAATCTCGCGACTCTTGATCAGGTCAACCACATGCGGGCGGCCTTCGTGCACCTTATTGACCCGCTCGCAAGCGATGCCATGGCGGTGAAGCACCTTGTAGGTGCCATCCGTTGCGATCAGTTGGAAGCCCAGCGAAATCAACTGCTGCGCAACCATGACGACCGAGCGTTTATCGCTGTCTTTGACCGTCAAGAAGACCTTGCCTGTCGTCGGGAGTTCCCGACCGGCGGCTTCGCTGGCCTTGGCGAAGGCCATTGCAAAGCTGCTGTCGATGCCCATGACCTCGCCGGTCGAGCGCATTTCGGGGCCAAGGTCCGCGCGAGCACCGGGGAACTTGGCAAAGGGGAATGCCGGAGCCTTGACCGCAAGGTGCTCGGGGCTTTCGATTTCCTGGATTCCCAGTTCATCGAGCGTCTTGCCAGCCATGACCTGTGTCGCGATGCGGGCATAGGGCACGCCGGTCGCTTTGGCGACGTAAGGCACGGTGCGGGAAGCGCGTGGATTGACTTCCAGGATGTAGACCACGTCACCGCGCACAGCGAACTGCACATTCATCAAACCGACGACGCCCAACTCCAAGGCGAGCGCGCGGGTCGATTGACGAATTTCGTCGACAATCGCATCGGACAAGGAGATCGGCGGAATCACGCAAGTGGAGTCGCCCGAGTGAATGCCCGCTTCTTCGATGTGCTCCATCACCGCGCCGATGACGACCCGATGGCCGTCGGCGACACAATCGACATCCACTTCGACCGCGTCTTCAAGGAAGCGGTCGATGAGCACCGGCCGTTCCGGGCTGGCCGTAACGACTTCGCGCATGTAGCGATCGAGGTCGCGTTCGTCGTAGACGATTTCCATGGCTCGGCCGCCGAGCACATAACTCGGACGCACCAACACCGGATAGCCGATGCGCGCGGCGATTTCGATGGCGTGATCCGCGCTCGTTGCGATGCCATGCGGTGGCTGGCGCAGATCAAGCTTGTTGATCATCTCGGCGAAGCGGCCGCGATCTTCGGCGCGGTCGATCGCTTCGACGGGTGTGCCAAGGATGGGCACGCCAAGCTCGTTCAATCCATGTGCGAGGTTGAGCGGAGTCTGCCCGCCAAACTGCACGATGACGCCATCCGGCTTCTCGCGTTGGCAGATGGCAAACACGTCTTCGAGCGTCAGTGGCTCGAAGTACAAACGATCCGAAACGTCGAAGTCCGTCGAGACTGTTTCTGGGTTCGAGTTGACCATGATCGACTCGATGCCTTGCTCGCGTAGGGCCAGGGAGGCGTGCACGCAGCAGTAATCGAACTCGATGCCCTGGCCGATTCGGTTCGGGCCGCCGCCCAGAATCATGACCTTGCGACGACTCGAAACCGCGACTTCATCGCGTGAGCAATCATAGGTCGAATAGAGATATGGCGTGGCAGCGGCGAACTCACCCGCACAAGTGTCGACCAAACGGAAGCCGGCTTCGACGCCGAGTTCCGTGCGCCGAGCGCGCACTTCCGCTTCTTTGCTGCCCGTTGCTTGGGCAAGCCGCGCGTCGCCGAAGCCCATTTGCTTGAGCTGGCGCATCTGCGCGGTATCAAAGTCGTTCAAGCTCTTGCCCTCAATCGCGACATCGAACTGCACGATGCGCTCCAGGAAAGCGAGGAACCACGGATCGATGCGAGTCAATCGCGCGACCTCTTCCACCGTGTAGTGCTGCACAAACGCATCGTAGACGGCAAAGATCCGACCGGGCGCGGGGCGCGAGAGCTTGCGCGCCAATTCTTCCGAACTGAACTCGCGATGCTTGCCCGAGAATCCGTTGCGATCGACTTCGAGTCCGCGCAACGCCTTTTGGAAGCTCTCTTCGAAGGTCCGCCCGATGGCCATCGTCTCGCCGACCGACTTCATTTGAGTGCCCAGCGTCGAGTCCGACAGCGGGAACTTCTCAAAGGCGAATCGGGGCATCTTCGTCACCACGTAGTCAATGCTCGGCTCAAAGCAAGCCGGCGTGACCTTGGTGATGTCATTTTGAATCTCGTCCAGCGTGTAGCCGACGGCCAACTTGGCAGCAAACTTCGCAATCGGGAAACCCGTCGCTTTCGAGGCCAAAGCCGAAGACCGCGACACGCGCGGATTCATTTCGATGACGATCAACTCGCCATTCTCCGGGTTCAGCGCAAACTGCACGTTCGAGCCGCCGGTCTCAACCCCGATTTCGCGCATAATCGCGAAACTGGCATCGCGCATGCGCTGATACTCGCGGTCGGTCAAGGTCTGGGCAGGCGCCACCGTGATCGAATCTCCGGTGTGCACACCCATCGGATCGAGGTTCTCGATCGAGCAGACAATCACGCAATTGTCTTTGCGGTCACGCATGACCTCCATCTCGAATTCCTTCCAGCCAAGCAGACTCTTCTCGACCAGGATTTCGTCGACCGGCGAAAGACGAATGCCGCGCGCTGCGATCGTCTCAAATTCTTCTTGGTTGTAAGCGATGCCACCGCCACTGCCGCCCATCGTGAACGCGGGCCGGATCACGCAGGGCAGGCCGATGCGGGTCGCTGCGGCGAGCGCTTCGTCCATGCTTCGAGCGATCTCCGATTCGGCGCTCTTCAAGCCGATCGCATCCATCGCTTGCCGGAATTCGTCGCGGTCCTCGGCTTTACGAATCACCGAAGCCTGCGCGCCAATCATTTCGACTTTGTACTTCTCAAGCACGCCGGAGTCATAAAGCTCCAGGGCGGCATTGAGCGCAGTCTGCCCGCCGAGCGTCGGCAAAATCGCGTCAGGCCGCTCCTTGGCGATGATTTTCTCGATGAACTCCGGGCTGATCGGTTCGACGTATGTGGCGTCTGCCAACTCCGGATCCGTCATGATCGTGGCTGGATTGCTGTTCACCAGCACGATCCGATAGCCCTCCTCGCGCAAGGCGCGAATCGCTTGAGTTCCGGAATAGTCGAACTCGCAAGCCTGACCGATGATGATCGGGCCGGAGCCAATGACGAGGATGGTCTCGATTTCGCTTCTACGCGGCATGGGGGGAACCAGCGATTTCAACGATTCTAACGCTCCGCTCGCTTGACTGAAGCACCGATCCCGCCGAGTGTGCCAGCGGACTGATTCCAGCGGAAGAAAAGCCTAACCGAGGGTGCGAAGGATCACTTCTGCGAGCTCGCGCGGGGCGCGACCGGGAAAGATTTCGCAAACTCCAGGGCGAATCGGCAGGATCACATCGACGGTCTTGCCGGCCTTCTTCTTATCGCGGCCGATCAGCTTGCTGAGTGCAGCCGTCTGCGGAAGGCGGCCGGGGTAGCGCACCGGCAGCGCGCAGCGTTGCAGCAAGGCCAGGACTTGGGCGGCGTAAGCCGGGCGCGCCAGGCCCAGATCGACCGACATTCGGCTGGCACACAGCAATCCTAGGCCGACGGCTTCCCCGTGGGCGAGCTTGCGAGGTCCGGCGGCGGTTTCAAGAGCGTGGCCGAAGGTGTGCCCGAGGTTCAGCAACTTGCGCTGGCCCGCCTCGAGAGGATCGGCCTGCACGATCTTCATCTTCACCTTGGCTGCCGCGCGCGCCAGCGCCAGGGCTTCGCTTCCCGCTCGGCGAATCGCGCGGGGAGGGGTCTTTTCGATGCGGCGCAGCAGCGCTGGGCTGGCAATCATGCCGGACTTCAGCACTTCGCCGAGGCCGCAGCCCCATTCGCGATCCGGCAGGGTGCGTAGGCTCGCGATGTCCGCGAGCACAAAGGCGGGCTGGTGAAAGGCACCCAGCAGATTCTTCCCTTCCGGAAGATTGACCGCGGTCTTCCCACCGAGCGCAGCGTCCGACATGCCGAGCAAAGTGGTGGGCACTGCGCCCCAGGCACATCCACGCATCAAGGTCGCGGCAAGAAAGCCGGCCATATCGGTCGTGATGCCACCGCCCACACCCAGAATCAGGCCGCCACGATCTGCGCCCGCGCGCACGAAGGCGCCGGCCAACTTCTCGACTTGGGTCAACGACTTGTTGCGTTCGGCAGCAGTAAACCGAAAGACCCGCTGCGGCAGTTCGACCCTCGCCAAGGCTCCGTCGAGCGCTGAAGCAATGGCCGGTTCGGCGCGACGATCCAACAAGACCCAGACTCCGGTGGGTTCGAGCCCACGAATCAGGCGCGGCAGAATTCGCTCAAGATTGCGCAACCCAAACACCGGTTGCGCGAGCGGGGGAGTGTCGGGCAACATCGCTACCTCTTGGATTGTTCGCGTTCGCGCATGCGCTGACGGCGCTCTCGTAGGCCAATCGCTGCGGCTTCAGCTTGCTTGCGATCACGGCGAATCAAGTAGGAGAAGCCAATTAGCATGATCACGAACAGTGCGATGAAGGCGAGCACGATCTGACCTTCCAAGGGTGCCTTCTCGATTTCCCGCTCGGTAAACGAAGCGACGAAGAAGACCGGCACACGCCGTTCCTGACCGTTGCCATCGGTATAGGCCCACATCTTGTGGAAGTAGGCGAGCATCTCGGTGCCCAAGCCGAGGTTGTTCAGAGCGTCCTTGCCTGGCGCAACCAAGCGCAGGTACTGGTCACCGAGCTCGTACTTGAACAGGAAGGAGTGACTTGAGAACGGCAGACGCGTCGGGTTCTCTTCGTTGGCCTTGTTCCACGCGTGCACCGTACGCCCATAAATCCGATAGGGGCGACCGCGCTTGAGCGAAGGGTCTTCCAAGATCACTTGCAGGGAACTGCGGCTCAGTGGCTCGGCCCGCTCAAACTCGGTGTCGATGCGTACAGGTTCGGTCTGCAAGGTCTCTACGAAGTTCATGAGGTGCCAGTACCCCAGGTCTTCGATGGGCCGGACTTCGAAGAAATCTGCGTCGCGCACATCGGCGAGCACACCAAGGTCAATCGCTTTTGCGGCCTCGGCCTTGCGTACCGAAGGGCGTAGTTCGCGACCGACCATCAACGGGGCCGTGACTCGTTCGTCCTCGGTGGAATGGGTATACAGCTTGTAGAAGAAGCCATCCGTGACGACGTAGTTGCCGCCGCTCCCGAACAGTTCTTGTGGCTCTTTCAGCGTGACGTACCAGTAGCGCTTGCCTTCGTCAGTTTCGACTAAGGCCCAGGTTTCGGCCGGTCCGTCGACGACTCGCTGTTGAATCTTCAAGTCAACCAGCTTGCCTCGTTCGCGGAATGGGACCCCGCGCAGGGTTGCAGCATTCTGTTCGATGTTCTCGAACGGGATACGCGGTGACTCCAGTGCGTCAAGGTGGCCGGGAAGGAGTGCACGCGAGATCTTGAGCAGTTCCAGGAAGGGACCCGATTCGAGCAGCAAGCGATCGGTGCTGCTGGAGTCACGAACATCTTCGAAGATGCTCAGGTCGACTGGCGGGAACTGTATGTCGCTGCCGATCTGGGTTTGCGTGCCGACTTCCGGAACCTTGTCCGGATCGCCTTTCTTATCGAGGCCAATGCGCAGCCAAACAAAGATGACGATCGCGGCGAGCAATCCGCCGGCCATGAAAACCAAACGGAGTTTCTCTTTGCCCTGAAAGGGCTGTCGACGGAGTGCGCGCTCGAGTTCGTCGCGCTTCCGGGGCTTGAGGGGGGGCTCCGAGCTCATGCTGTTTGCAAACTACGGTAGGTCGCAGCAGCAGCGACGAAACGCGAAAAGAGGGCCCGACTCGCGGGCGAGTCGGGGGCGCGCTCCGGGTGCCACTGCACTCCGAGGGCGAAATTTGCAGTTGGGACCTCGACTGCCTCAAGCGTGCCGTCCTCGGCCCAGCCTACCGCACGCAGGCCTTTGCCCGGTAGTCGCTGAGACTTCGAGCCGGCGTCGACGAGGGCCTGGTGGTGGAAGGAAGGCACGAGAAAAGGGTCTCTGCCAACGACCTCAGCGAGTCGACTGTCGCTTTCGAGCCGCACGGAATGTTCGATGCCCTTGCCGTGATCCGCGTGGACATCGATGTGTTGATCGAAGCCAGCCTCAAAGGCAAGACCGAGTATTTGCATGCCAAAGCAGACAGCGAGAAGCGGCATGTCGCGTTGCAGAACGAGGCGAGTCAGCTCGAGGTTCATGGTCTGCTGCTCGGGCGGGACCGGCTTGCACTCCGGGGTCGGCGCTGGGCCTCCGAGCGCGCGTAGATCGGCGTCGTCGCCACCGGTCGTCAAGACGCCGTCCAGCTGGTCGAGAATCGCGGGCAAATCCTCGGGCGGGGTGTCGCCGGGGATGAGCACCAGCACCGCGCCAGCCTCGCGCAGGCACGCGCTGTAGTCGGTGAATAACTGGTAGCGCCGGCGGCCTTCATACCAAGGGGCATCGAGAACTTCGGTGGTCAACCCGATCACGACGCGTGAGTCAGCCTGCATGGTGCCTATACTAGTCGGCCCCGTGGACCTACCGTACCTGGTCCTCGGCCTGGTTGGCCTGTTGGTTGGCGCCGAGATGGCTGTCGGAGGCTCACTTGGCCTCGCCAAAGTCTGGGGCTGGCCGTCTTGGGTAGCAGGTGTGATCCTGCTCGCGCTCGGTACTTCGCTGCCCGAGTTCTTCGTCGCGATTGCTTCGGCGCCCGAGCACCCGGGGCTCGCGTTGGGCACGGTATTTGGATCGAATGCGATCAATGTTGGCGGCGTCTTGGGCTTGATGCTCGTGTTGCAGCGATCGGATGGCATTCCGATGCGCGACGCACGCCCGGCGACTCTGATCGCCTTGCTGCTCGGCTCGGCTTTGGCTTTTGGTGCGTTTGGCGACGCCGAGATCCATCGACTCGCAAGCTTTGGCTTGCTGGCACTGTTCGTCGCCGTGCTGTGGTCCAGCCTAAGAGGCGGGGCCGCGGGCGAGACCGCGCCAGTCAGCACCTCTGTCGAGAACGCGAATCCTGACAAGCGTGTCGACCTTGCCGAGTTTGTGATCGGCGAGGGTAGTGATGAGGATCCGGCGCCGATTTGGCGTTCTGCTTTGCTTGCGATTGCCGGTTTCGCCATGCTCGCGGTCGCATCGAAGGGCTTCTTGATCGGGGCGTTGGGCTTGGCCGAGATGCTGGGCTGGGGCGCCGGCTTTGCCGGTTTCTTGATTGCGGCGGCGGGGACATCGGCCCCCGAGTTGTTCACCAGTGTGCAAGCGATGCGCAAGGGTCACGCGGGCGCGGTGTTTGGCAATGTGCTGGGTTCCAATGCCTTCAATCTGCTGTTGGTCGGCGGCACCGCCGGTGTGCTTGCGCGTGCGCCGATAGATCCAGTCGAGATTCAGCCGCAGCTGTGGGTCAACTTGGCGGCCTGTGCGGTTCTGGCATTGCCGATGATCGTGCCACGCAAGGGCGGCCGCAGGACCAAAACGGGCGTGCTAGGCGGATTGCTACTGATGGCGAGCTATGTCGCCGCCGCCTATTGGATTGGCATGGGCAGCGCCTCGGTGTAATCGGGCCGGGCGCATCCGTATAAAGAGAAGCATGGAGTTCCGCGCCCCCGCGCCGGAGAACGCAGCACCGCTCAGCGCTGCGCAGGTCGCGAGCATGCTTGGTGGCAAAGTTGACGGCGATGCCGAAGTGAAGATCACTTCGGTTTCCGGCCTGGCGACCGCGCAAGCCGATGCCGCGAGTTACTGGCTTCCGCGTACCGCGGTCGACACCTGCAGCGCGGGCATTGTGCTAGTTCTTCCCGGCGATGCAGCCGCGGATCTTCCGGCAATGCCGCAGGTCTTGCAGCGAGTTCCCGCGCGCATCGAAGTTGCACGGCCCGACCTCGCGGCAGCACTGCTCGCTCAGTATTTTGAGTTGGCCGTGCCGCGCTGGATCGGGATTCACGAGCGTGCTTTCGTCGATCCAACCGCCGAAATCGGTTCCGGGTGCACGATTCACGCGGGTGCATGGATCGGCCCCGGCTGCAAGATTGGTGCTGGCTGCGTGCTGCACCCCAACGTGGTTCTTGAAGCCGGCACAGTGCTTGGCCCGGGGTGCGAGATTGGAGCGAATAGCGTGCTTGGCGCCGATGGCTTCGGCTACGTCTGGAGCGGCGAGAAGCATGAGAAGGTGCCGCAACAAGGCAGCGTTTGCATCGGCGCGGGCGTCGAGATCGGCGCGTGCAGCACGGTCGACCGCGGAACCTATGGCCCGACGATCATTGGCGACGGCTGCATCCTGGATAACCAGGTCCAAGTCGCGCACAACTGTCGGCTGGGTCGTTTCGTCGTGCTTTGTGCCCAAGTCGGCTTAGCCGGAAGCACGGAAGTCGGCGATGGCGCGGTCTTCGGTGGACGCGCGGCCACGGTCGGCCACTTGCGGGTCGGCGCCGGTGTGCGCATGGCCGGGGCCAGCGTGGCAACCAAAGACGTGCCCGATGGCACGACGGTCGCGGGCTATCCCGCCTGGGACATTAAGAAGGAAACCCGCGCCATCGCGCGGATTCGGCGGCTGATCCGCGACTAGGCAGCCAATTGCCAGTGCAGTTGCAGCAGGTTTTGACGGTGCACCGACAAGCCCAAGTAGTGCAAGGCTTGCGTGAAATCCATCCAACCCAGCTGGGCAACACGCGAGTTGGCCTGCTTCAGGCGAGTGCGGTGGCGCAGGCAGAATCCGACCGGCCAGCCGACCAAATGCAGATCGCCAACGTCCTCTTCCACGCCGGCCGCGGGAAGCAGCAAATCGAAGGCCTCGGTCAAACCGATTTCGCGGCGCACGGCGCGGCGGGCTGCGAGGCTCAGGTCCTCGTGGTGGCCCACTGCCTGCACGACCGGGCGCCAAAGCGAATCCGGCTGTGCACTTGGGCGCAGCAGCAAGTACTCCGGACCAGTGGGCGATTTCCGGAAGACGAACACATTGACCTCGTGTCGTATTCCCTGTTCGCCGAGATCGCTCGGTTGAAAACGGAACTCCTTTCTCATCAGCCTTGTTTCTCTAGACTACCCCGTGATCGCGGTTGACATGGAATGCGGATTGAACTCGAAGAACTTTGGCTGGCTCTGACCGCTCGTACGGACTACGAGCAATGCGCCCGGCCGCGCGCTTCGCGCTTGTCGAATTCGCCTGCCGCTGATCTGCTCGAGCGGCTCGGACGGCCGCAGGATGCGTGTCCGGCGGTGCATGTCGCCGGCTCGAAGGGAAAAGGCAGCACGGCGGCCTACTTGGCCGCAGGCTGGCGCGCCATGGGCAAGAAAGTCGGCGTTTACAGTTCTCCACACTTGTTCGATTGGCGGGAGCGCGTGACGATCAACGGAGAGTTCGCGTCGGATGCGCTCTGGATCCGAGCCTTCCAGGCTGTGCTGCAAGCCAGTGATGGCCAGGAGACCTTCTTCGACCTTTTGACCGCCTCGGCTTTCCTCGTCTTTGCCGAAGCCGGTTGCGACTACGCGGTTATCGAGGTCGGATTGGGCGGACGATTCGACTCGACCCGGGTCTTTCAACCTCTGGCTGCGGTCGTGACTTCGATCGAGTTCGAGCACGAGGAGGTGCTCGGGCCCGGCTTGGCCCAGATTGCCTGGAACAAGGCGGGGATCTACCGAGCGGGCTGCCCTGCCTTTGCTGGGGCGGGTATCCCTGATCCCGCCTTGCAGGTCCTGCAGGACGAATCCGCCGAGCTCGGGGAGAAGCTCTGGATCGCCGAGTCAAGCCACCCACGAGCAAGCGAGCTCGAGCCGCCGCACCAACGCGCGAACTATGCGCTTGCGATGTTGGTGCTGGAATCGATCGCACCTGATGCCGCGGCGGCCTTGGCCGAACTGGATCCGCTTTCGATTCGCCTGGCGGGACGCTGCGAGGAGTTTCGTACGGAGAAGGGCCAGATCGTGCTGTTTGACGTCGCGCACAGCGAAAACTCTTTGGCCGCGGTGCTGGACTTGTTTCGTCGTCGGTACCATGAACTGTCGCGGGGAGTGGTCCTTGCGCTGCGCGACGACAAGGATGCGCACGCGCTTGCCTCTGCTCTCGAGAACCGACTGGGGCCACGGCCTTCTGGCGAAAGCTGGTGGACCTGTCCTGCTGGCGATCATCCGCGTTCTGCCGATCCGCAGCGGTTGGCCGAAGTCTTTGCCGCCGAAGCTCTTGCCCAACCGGCTCTCCCGGAAGGACCCGAGGCTCTGCTGGTCACAGGCTCGACCTATTTGGTCGGCGCCCTCCGCGCGACTTCCCAGCTTTCCGAACCGAATCCATGAGCGACGAACCGAATACGAACGACGTCCGACTGAGCTACCGCGATCCGATGGTCGAGCAGTTGCGCGCCGAAGGGCGTCTGAGCGTCGGCCGGCTGGACTTGTTGCTGCCGCAAAGCTTCGGCTTCTGCTGGGGAGTCGATCGAGCCTTGGCCATGGTCGAAAAGGCGCGCCAAGAACATGCGGGGCGACGCATGTGGTTGCTGAACTCGCTCATCCACAACCCGCGCGTCAACGGCGATATGCGCGAGCGAGGGATCGGGTTCTTGAAGGGCGAACACGGAATCGCAGGCGCCATCGACGAGCTGACCCCCGAGGATGTGGTGATCGTCCCGGCGTTCTCGGCCGAGGTCGAAGACATGCAAGCGCTGGAAGCGCGCGGTGTCGATTTGGTCGATACGACCTGCCCGTGGGTGATCAAGCCGCACAAGCGCACCTTGAAGTTCCTGCGTGAAGGCTTCACGACGGTGATTCACGGCACAGTGGGTCACGATGAAACGCGTGCCACCTGCTCCTTGGTTCAACATGAGGGCGGACACTACGTGGTCGTGCATGATCTCGCCGAGGCCCAGGCTTTGGCGGAATGCCTGCGCGGGGATCGCGATTTCGCCAGCTTGAAAGACCGCTTGCACGACGAGGCTTTCTCTCCCGAATTCGAGCCCGTCGCGCATCTTGCCAAGATCGGCATCATCAATCAAACGACGATGCTTGCGAGCGAGTCACGCGCGATTGGCGATCTCTTGCGCGATGCCCTCATCGAGCGAGATTCTGAAGCCGGCCTGGCCGAGAGCTTCCGCGATTTCGACACGATTTGCCGCGCGACGCAAGATAACCAAGACGCGGCCATCGCTGTGATTGACGAGAAGCCGCATGTCTTCTTGGTCGTCGGCGGTTATGACTCCTCCAATACCAAGAACCTGGCACGAGTCGGCGATGCCCAAGGCATTCCGTCGTACCACGTGGAAGGGCCTGACGGAGTCGGAGAGCTCATCTCGTATCGAGACCGCGAGTCAGGTGAAATCCGAACCGCGTCGGACTGGTTGCCCAGCGAAGGACCGCTGCGCGTGGCATTCACCGCCGGCGCCAGTACTCCCGACACGATCCTTGGCCAGGTCATCCGGCGCGTCGCAGAGCTCGCGGGCGAGCACCTGCCCGAGGCCCAGCTGAGCGTTTAGCGAGGCAGTTCGAGAGCCTGGTTGACTTCGCGCAGGAAGTCATCGAACTCGAAGGGCTTCTCGATCGCGGTGACAGCACCCATTGCCTTGGCGAGGCGGAGGTAGTTGCCGGTGCGCAGTTGTCCGCCGCCCGAAATCGCGATGATCGGTAGCTCGGGATGCGCGACGCGGGTAATGCGAATCACTTCAAGACCGTCCTGATCCGGCATCACGATATCGGTGACCATCAGGTCAAAACTCGATTGCGAGAGTGCGGTTTCAGCACCTCGACCGTCTGCCGCGACGACGACGTCATGGCCAGAGCGTTCCAACAGCTTCTTCAAAGTGCTGCGGATTTCGGGATCGTCATCGACGACGAGGATGCGACTCACGATTGGATCTTCCCCAGGGACAGCCGGGCGAGTGGCCGATCGATCAGTCTAGCAATCAGGAGGGCAAAGAAGTTAGCGTGATTGGGTTCAGTCGAGTGGCCCCCCCGACCGATACACCGAGGTCTTCTGTGCCCGCGCGATATGAAGCCTGAACCCGCTCCCACACCGGCTGCTCCGCTCGTTGGCTTCGAAGAAGCCTTCCAGCGCGAGACCCGCGAGCTGTTGGGCTATCGATTCCGACTGTCTTTTGCTGTCGGCATTGTCTTGTACCTGGCCTTTAGCGGCCTGGACTGGTTCTTCGCCCGCGAGACCTGGGGCACCTTCCTCGTCATGCGCGTCGGCGTGGCGGCGATCGCCGGCACTGCGATCGCGATCAGCCGGACCAAGTGGGGCGACCAGAATGTCCTGCCGATCTCCTTCCTGACGCTCAGTGTGGCGTCTTTGGTGCTATCGGCGATGACCGCGATGCTGGATGGCTTCTCGAGCCATTACTTCTACGGCAACATGCTCGTCCTGTTCTTGGTCGGCTTGTTCATGCCCTGGAAACCGGGAGTCACGCTGACTTTCTGTTCGCTGGTGACCTGCGGGTACTTGATCGTCAACCTCTGGGCGCATTCCTTGGGCCTGGAAGTGGTGCAGCCCTTCTTCTTCCTCCTAGGCACCTGCGCGCTGACTTTCCTGGGCAGCGCGGCGATCGAACGCTCGCGGCGCGCCGAGTTGCGGCAACGCATGGAACTAGAAGTCGCGACCGAGCAGCTCAAAGAGCTCGATGCGACCAAGACGCGCTTCTTCGCCAACGTCAGTCACGAACTGCGGACTCCGCTGATGCTCATTTTGGGCCCGCTTGAGCAAATGCTCGCCGGCCGAGTCGAGCGAGATCCGCGGCCTCTGTTGGAGTCGATGGACTTGGCTTCGCGGCGATTGTTAAAGCAGATCAACACGATTCTGGACTTCGCGAAGCTGGAGGCTGGCGGGCAAGAATTGAGTCTGCAGACCGGGAACGTCGGGGAAGTGCTGCACAAGTTGGTGCGCGCGGCCGAACCGCACGCGGACATCCACGCCATGCGGCTTGAGAGCAAGGGTCTCGATGAGGTCCCCAATTCGATCTTTGACCTCGAGAAGGTCGAGACGATTGGCAGCAACCTGCTCGGCAATGCCTTGAAGTTCACCGGCGACGGCGGGCGGGTCACCGTGCGCGCGGGTGTCGATGGCCAAAGGCTTTGGTTTGAGGTCGAGGACACCGGCGTAGGAATTCCGCAAGGCCAGGTCGGGCGGGTCTTTGAGCGCTTCCACCAAGTCGCGGGAACGCGTTCTGGCAAAGTGCAAGGCACCGGTCTCGGTCTTTCGCTCGCGCGTGAGTTTGCGCTGCTGCATGGAGGCGACATCACGGTGCAAAGCACGGTGAACGTGGGCACCACCTTCCGCGTGGAGCTTCCGCTCGAACCGATGAGCGCGAACGGATCGGCTTCTACGGATGAGCCGCTTTCGCCAGCTGCTGCTGCGCGGTTGGCGGCCCTCAAGACACCGGCGCAAGAGTCAGGATCAGGCAGTACCGCGAGCACCGGTCGCGTGAGCCAAACGGAAGTCGAGCGCAATAAGGGCAAGACCGCCTTCGCCGACCTGGAGGGATCGCGTCTTGGCGAGTTGGGTGATGAGCAGTGGCTCACACGTGCCAGTGCCGATGCACCGCTGTTGCTGGTCGTTGAGGACAACGACGATATGCGAGCGTTGATCTCTCGTTCGCTGGCAGATCGTTATCGCATCGCCACGGCTTGTGATGGCGAACAAGGAATCGCTCAGGCAGAGCGCTATCGACCGGACCTCATCGTTTCCGATGTGATGATGCCCAAGCTCGATGGTCTGGGGATGCTGGCTCGCTTGCGTGAACGCAGTCAGTTCAAAAAGACTCCGATCATCTTGGTCACGGCTCGCACCGGGACCGAATCGGTGGTGCACGGGCTCAGCCAAGGGGCGACGGACTATGTCACCAAGCCATTCCAGTTCACGGAGTTGGAAGCCCGCATCGATGCACAGCTGAAGATGGTGCAGACCTTGCGCGCCTTGGACGAGCGCGAAACACGCTTGGCGGCGGTGGGGCAGCAAGCCGCTCAGATCGCGCACGATCTACGCAGCCCGCTCACCGCAGTGATGTTGCGTACCGAGAGCTTGCGTCACACGCTGCTCGACCTTCACGGTGGCGAAGCTTCGACTCAGGCTCAAGTCGAGGTCGAAGACGACGATCTGATCGCCATCAGAAGCTCGGTGAAACGCGCCTCGGGTATGGTTTCCGAGCTCGTGGAGTTCTTGAAAGGTGGGCAAGTTCCACTCGAACGATCGAACTGTGAACTCGCTGAGTTCTTGCATCAATGCGAAGACGATCTGGCCGGCACGCTGCGCGAGTCGGAGCTAGAACTCGTCCTCGAAGTTGAGCCGCCTGACCTTTGTGTTTCGATGGATCGCGAGCGCATGACGCGTGTAGTCGAGAACCTCTTGCACAACGCTCACGAAGCGATGCGTTGGGGTCGCGAACCGAAGGGGAGCCGGATTTGGCTGCAAGCCTTTACGCAAGACAATCACATCATCCTGCGGGTGGCAGATAATGGCCCGGGCATTCTGCCCGAGATTCGCGATCGCTTATTCCAGGCCTTTGAAACAGCTGGCAAGACGAAGGGAACCGGCCTCGGCCTCGCGATCTCGCGAAATATCGTGAGCGCGCACGGGGGCACGCTTGAAGTAGAGAGCGCTCCACCCGAAGGCGGCGCGGCATTCCGGATCACATTAGACCGCGACCAGTCCTTCTGGGAAGAACTGGTCGAGGAAATCGGCTAGCGCCGAGTGGTCGAGACTTGTGCTACGCATTTCGTTTGACGTCGAGGAACATGCAGTACCCCGTCTCGTCATTCGTGACTTCATAGCTGGCCGTCGCTTCACGCATACGCTTGCCTAGCTCAAGCATGTCGGCTTCGGTGCGATAAAGCAGGTGCCAATGCACCGCGAAGTCCATCGCCCAGGAGCAACCTTTCGCACGCTTGAGGTTGCCAATAAACAGGCGCCCTTCTGGAGCTAGCAGTTCATAGAGCTTGCGAAGCAGTCGCACCGCAACGCCCTGATTGAGATAGTCGAACAGTCCCATCGAGTAGATGAGGTCGGCATTCTCCAGCACATCTGCAACGAGCTTGCGCTCATCTTCGTCGACCGGCGTCATGATCTGCCCGATCGAGAAATTGAGGCAACTGAGGCGTACCAGGTGGCCATCTTCGCGGCCTTGAATGGCAAGGCTCAGCGATTCATAGGCATATTGAATCGCGTGTTCGTCGGCGTCGACCAAGATCAACTCGACTGGCTGCTCAAGCGGCGGTAGCACTTCGAGCAGGGTCTTGAGTTCGATTGCGGGGCCAGACGCGAGCGAAACGATGCGCGTGGTGCGATCGCTGCGCAAGGTCTGAGCCGCGGCTCGGCCAGCGGTGTTGCAGCGCGCGACAATGGCTTTGCCGAGGGCAAAGTTCTGGACCGTGTGCTGCAACAAGCAACCGTACAAGGTCTCGCCTGACAGTTCGTCTGCGTTGCCCTGCACCATCAGCAGGTAGTCGCCTGCGTAACCATGCGGCTTGTCGAAGGCACGGCTGTGCATCGGGCACTCGCGCAACAGCGGCATCAGTTCATGCGCCGCGTAGTCCATCGCGGTGTCGCGTAGCGCGAGCGGGAGCTGCTGGGACAAGGTGTCCATGGCGAGCAGTTGGTCGCGATAGACCGGCCACCATTTGTGGTAGACCATCTCGCAGAGTTCGCGCTTGCGGCGCGCGGAGCGCTTCCAGTTTTCGCGAGGCTCTCCGCGTTCCATCTCTTCCATGATGCCCTTGGCGGCTTCGAGGAGATGGCGTGTGGTCGAGATTCCGGCTCGCCATTCGGCGGGCAACAAGCGTTCATCCGAGCGAACTTGATACAGCGAACTGACCAACCGCTGCTCAATCAGATCGTCGCGGAAGCCGAGCGAGCGCATATTGAGCTGGCCGGAAGTGAAGCGCAGGCCGACGCGCTCTTCGTCACGCGAGAAGTAAACGACTTCGGCGCTTCCCGCCCAGATCTCACTGTTGCAGTGCTCGAGTCGGAGGTCTTCGATGATCTGGCCGGGGCGCAGCGAGGAACGTTCGCTTGGAACGATGGCGACTCCCGTGGGGGAAAGGTCAAGAACTTCGCGAGCGGCGGTAAACGAGCCGTTGAAGCGGAAGCGGCAGACGGGTCGGAAGGCGAGCTCGCCGGCAGAAAGCCGATGAGGGCGGTAGCGATAGGCTTCGTGGCTACCTTCGAGCTCGGCATGATCCGCGCCGAGTGACTTCGGGCGTTCAGGATCGGGTTGCATCGGAGGATTCCCATGGAGTTGGAGAGAGGGGGACCGACCAATGGGGCTGGGTCGGCAACGGAACAAGCCTGGTCTTCGGCCGCATCGCCATGCGATGGGGGGAGGTCGAACCGAGGAAGGCGTTTCCCATGGGGCGGCGAGGCTAAATCAGATTCGCGGTTTTGAGAAGTAGGGCTCAGGTCGCAAGTAGCGGACTCAGAGTGGCTTCTGAGTGGGCCTTACCAAGTCGGAATCCACTCGCGAGGAGCGGCTTTAGTTTCAAACGATAGTTTGAAAATAGAAATCCGAATTGGAAGCGAGACTCTATAAATCAAATGAATGAGCCGGTCATCAGCCCCGCGTTTTTTGCTGAGAATCCAAGCTCATCTTTCGTCCGGGCGCGCGTGGATCTGCTGCGATCCATTGAAATTGAGAATTCAAAGTCTCTCAATTTTTTTCTTGAAAACCGAGACTTGACTCGTTCCGAGACGGTTCCGACTAGCCCCCGTACACGCTTTGCAACTCGGCGAGCAGTTCGTGATAGCTACGCATTCGACTCGCGGCGACCTCGTCTTGCTCGGCTGCGGCGAGGACAGCGCAGTCCGGTTCATCCCGGTGCAAACAGGCTGGGAAGCGACAGTTGCGCCCGACCATCGCCATCTCTGGATAGTGCAGGCGGAGTTCGTGGGGCGGGATTCCCCAAGGTCGGAAGGTGCGCGCACCGGGGGTGTCGATCACAGCACCGCCACTCTCCAGCGGATACAGCCGGGCAAATGTCGTGGTGTGGCGCCCCGACTTCAATGACTCGCTCACTTCCCGCGTGCGCAGACCAAGGCCATCCTCTACGCGATTCAAAAGCGAGGATTTTCCTACTCCAGAGAGACCGTAAAGCACGCTCACTTTGCCCTTTAAGGCTTCTGCGAGTGCTGCGCAGCCTTCGCCCGTCTCGGCGGACGTGAGCAAGAGCGGAACGCCAATGCGCTGATAGGTTGCGGCGATCATGTCGATCTTCTTGGGCTTGGCCTTGTCGATCTTGTTCAACACGACCAGGGCAGGGATCCCGGCAAAGCTCGCGGAAGCCAGGATGCGATCGGTCGTCAGCGAGGAGAAAGGTGGCGTACCAAAGCAGGACACCAGCACGATCTGGTCCACGTTCGCCGCCAGAAGTTGGCGACGCGGGTCTTCGCCAGCAGCGCGTCGGCTGAACTCATTGCGCCTCGGAAGGACCTCGCTAATCGCATCGCCGTCTTCTTCGTGTTCGAGATGCACCCGGTCCCCGACGGCTACCGGCGACTTGTCTTCGGTATTGGCCTCCCAGAGCCGGCCGCGCATTTGCGCGGGACGCGGGCTCTCTTCGCCATCGCGCAATACCTCGCATTGCCGTGAATCGACCCGAATGACGGTGCCCTCCGAGCCCAGCGCACGCCGGGATGCGGGTGCGGTGGCCGGCGGATCGTTGGGCTCGGGAGGGGAGGGCATCGCGGACCATTATTGCGGCCCTAGAATGCGGATGTGGACTCGACTGAGCTGATCCGCTCGCCGCAGAATGCACGCTTGAAGCTTGTGCGCGGGTTGCGGCGTGGCCGAGAGCGGCAATCCGTGCTGTTGGAAGGGGCTCGCGTGCTCGACGAAGCTCTCCAGGCCGGCCTGGTGCCGGATTTTGTCCTGCACGCTCCGGAGCCCGATGCAAAGTCAGCCCGGGTGCTGGCCCGCGCCCGGGAAGCGGGGCTGGATTGCTTCGCCATCGAAGCCAAACTGCTGCGCGAAGGCAGCGATCTGGATGCACCCAGCGATGTGGTCGCGGTTGCAGCACGCCCAGATTTTTTAGCCGAGAAGCTGATCGCTGCGTGTGCCGAGTCCGGCGGCCTACTCCTGGTTGCCGCTGGGGTGCAGGATCCGGGCAACGTGGGTGCTTTGATTCGGGTTGCCGCTGGCCTGGGCGCGTCGGGCGCGCTCTTCCTCCGAGGTGGCGCCTCGCCTTGGCACCCGCGTGCGCTGCGCGGCGCGAGCGGAACGAGCTTCCGCTTGCCGGTTTCCGAAGGGCTCCAACTTGAGGAGTTTGTCGCATGCACTGCCCTGCACCGACTGCCGATCTGGATTACCGCCGCCGACGGTGATTCCTATCGCAAACTCGACCGAGCGAAGCAGGCTTGTGCGCTCGTTCTGGGCGAAGAGGGCGGCGGCGTTCCGGCCAGCCTGCGAGCTGCGGCCGCGCAGACGGTCGGCATTCCCTTGCAGCGCGGCGTCGAGAGCCTCAACGTTGCGACAGCGGCAGCGATTCTGGTTGCCGCGCTCGCCGGAGAGGCCGATGTCTAGCTCACTGTTTGGCGAGCCAGTTGAAGAAGCTCAGCGAGTCGGTGCCGCGGCAGGGCCCGGGGCGCCTCTTGCGGAGCGCATGCGCCCACGCAATCTCGACGAAGTTGTCGGCCAGGAGCACCTGGTTGGCGAAGGCGGGCCGCTACGGCGGCTGGTCAAGAACGGAGAAATCGCCTCACTGATCTTGTGGGGACCGCCCGGCACCGGCAAGACAACGATTGCGCATCTGCTCGCCGACTCGGCTGGCCTGCGCTGCCGTACGTTCAGCGCAGTTCTATCGGGAATCAAGGAGGTCCGCACGGCGATGGAAGAGGCCGAGCGCGAACGCCGGCGGTCTGAAAAGCCAACCTTGATGTTTGTTGACGAAATCCATCGTTTCAACAAAGCGCAGCAAGACGCCTTCCTTCCCTTTGTCGAAAGAGGCGACATCGTGCTGATTGGCGCGACGACCGAGAACCCGTCGTTCGAGGTCATTGGGCCTTTGCTATCGCGGCTGACGGTGCAGATTGTGCGTCCGCTCGATGAGGAGCAATTGGTCACCTTGTTGCGCCGCGCATTGCAGGATCAGGAACGCGGTTTGGGGGCGCGCAAGGTCACCGCGGAAGACGATCAGTTGCTCGCGATTGCCCGCTTCGCAAGCGGAGATGCACGGCGTGCTTTGGTGACCCTCGAAGCCGCCGCTCGCCAGGCGGATGTTGGCGAGGCGCTGCCTGACGAAGCGATTGAAAGCGTTTTCGCTGGCCGCGCGCTGCTTTACGACAAGAGTGGAGAGCAACATTACGACTTGATTAGCGCCCTGCATAAGTCTGTGCGTTCTTCTGACCCGGATGCCGCGGTCTACTGGCTGACGCGCATGTTGCATGCCGGTGAAGACCCCAATTTCTTGGCCCGGCGCCTGGTGCGCATGGCTTCGGAAGATATCGGGCTCGCGGATCCCAATGCGCTGCGTCTGGCCATGGCCGCGCAGCAGGCTTGGCATTTCCTTGGTAGCCCCGAAGGCGAGTTAGCGCTGATCGAACTTGCGATCTACCTATCGCTCGCGCCGAAGTCGAACGCGGCCTACTTGGCTTACAAGAAAGCACTCAACGAGGTCAAGCGTGGTGCGGCCCACCCGGTTCCGATGGCGCTCCGCAATGCTCCAACCGAGTTGATGAAGAGCCACGGTTGGTCGGATGGTCAGGAATACGCGCACGACGACCCTCAGGCGATTACCACGATGGAATGCATGCCGGAAGCGCTTGTTGGTACGCGCTTCTATCAACCGACCCAACGCGGCTGGGAGCAACGGGTCGGTGAGCATTTGCAGAAGCTACGCGAGGAAATCGCGCGGCGGCGCAAGAGCGAAGGCGCCGAATCCTAGGCGCTGAACTGCTTCGGATTCTCGATCGATCCGGCGAGAAACCCAAGCAGTTGCTCGGTGCCCGCAGCTCTGACGGAAAACCCGTGCTCCGCCAGCTCGTTTTGCACGCGCGCAAGCGATTCAGCAGGCAGATCGAACAATCCGAGCTGTCCCTCTTGGCGCAAGTGGGCGATCAAAGGAGTCAAGACGCTGAGGTCTGGCGAATCGCCAGCGCAACCGAACAGCACTCGATGAAAAGTCGCATCGGGAGAAACTTCGTCTTGCAACCAATGGCGCACAACCGCGCAGCCGAGCGCGCGGCAACTCTTGGCGATCAGCTCACTGCTTTCACCGGCGATCAAAATGCGCAATCCGGTGCGCTGGGCTGCCGGAAGCGCGGCCAACGGAGACAGTAGGCGCAATCCGAGCAGGCTCGCGGCATCGACTGCGAGACCCTGCAAGTCAACGGTAACGACATCACTGTCGCTTGCTGCTGCGGCCCCTTCTGGTCGTAGATAGAGGTGCCCGATCCAAGTTCCCTCAGCCATCGTGGCGTCCAGCATAGCCGCGGCGGGCGCCAAACGAGCCGCTCAAGCCACGCTCCTCAATCGATGCGTCGAGCTTCATGTGCTCAAACACGCGAGCGAAGCAAGTGTCCGTGTCAGCAACCAACAAGTTGGGTGCTTGCCACTCTTCCGCGCCGCCAGGGAGCTCTTTCAGGAAGTCTGCGTGGCGCTTCTCCAATGCGCGCCGATCCAAGATGATGATGGCGCCCCGGTCGCGTTCGCTTCGCAGAAGGCGGCCGCAACCCTGGCGGAACATCGCCAAGGACTTGGGCAAGTAGATCTGATTGCGATGCGGGCCCGAGCCCATGCGCGCTTTTTGCGCGTAGACATAGTCATCGAGCGCGCCATAGGGAAGCTTGGTCATCACGACGTACTCGCAGGTCTCGCCCGGGAAATCGACGCCATACCAAAAGGTGTCGAGGCCAAGCAGAACGCTATTCGTTTCGGCGCGGAAGCGTCGCATGATCTCTTCCTTGGCTAGCCCGGGCATGCCTTGCCAATAAAGTCGGATCCCGCGGGCGCGGAACGCGGAAGCGAGTCGTTCGCCCACTCGTTGCAGTACGACGCGATTCGTGAACAGGCCCAAGACCCGGCCTTCAGTGCGTTCGGCCAGGAACAACAAGCTGTCTTGTACATACTCGGTCCAGGTCTCGGCGTCGGCGCCGCGCCAGCCGTAAGGCGGGGCATCTTCCGGGATGCAGATCAGAGCTTGCTTGGGGTCGAAAGTGGGGGGCGCAGCAAACTCGGCGACTTCGCGCCCGCTCCGGTCGATCGTTTCTTCGGCAAGGATGTCGAGGCCGAGGTAGCCCTTCATCGACTTGAATCCTCCGCGCAAGCGTGCCGTCGCCGAGACCAAGGCGGCATTCCGCAAGGACGGGAGATAAACCGCGCCGAGCCACTGCTGCGGCAAGATCCACTTCAGCACCAGGAGCGGCTGGCGACGGTTTTCAAAGACCACATGATCGTGGAAGTGATCACTGAAATCACCTTCGCCGGATTCACCGCCGAGCCAGAGTTCCAAGCCTTCGCGCCAATGAGCAAGTTGTTCGAGCGGACGCCGCAGTGACCAGCGCAAACGACGCGCGTCACGCAGCGGGACCTCGCCGAGTTCTTCAATAGCCCAGCGCAAACTACTGTCGAGTTGGTCGACCGCCCGATTCAGCGCGTGCAACGCCGTGGCAAGGCCGTCTCCGCGGCCAGTTTCGAGATACTCATGCAACAGGAAGGCGCGCTCTTCGGGAGTGCGATCGCCGGCCTGCTCGTCACGCCATTCTTTAAAGACGCGCAACTCGCGTGCGACCTCGAAGCCCGATGAATCCAGCTTGCGCGCGCCGTCCAAAGCCAACTTGCCCTGTTCTTGGAGAGCCTCGGACTTGTCGCCTTCGGCGAGCCGGTTCAACAAGCGTTGCAATCGTTCCAGCGGCGCGCGGTCACGTCCGCGACCGGTTTGCAGCGTTTGGGCAAGACTCGTGACTTCATCCAGTTCGATGTCAAAACTGCGCACCGAAAGCGCAACTTCGTGCAAGTGGTCACATTCGTCAAACAGCAGATGCGAGAAATAATCCGGCCGTGACAAGACAAAAGCGTGATTGGTCACGACCAGGTGTGAGCGCTCGGCGCGCAAGCCGCGTACCCCTGCGCCGCAGCGCAAAGCCGCGCGACCATGGCAGCAATTGGGAAGCGAGCGCACCTGTTGCACGACTTGATGGGCCGCGCGAATCATGCGTGCCGGGTTGCCGAGCGGCACACCGCTATCGATCGGGAAGCCATCAATGTCTGCGCTGGAATCTTCGCAATAGAAGATCGCGAGGCGCAGCCAGGTCGCGCGCGCCACGGCAGAGCCGCCATCGGGCTCGGGGGCGGCGTCGCCGATCGCTCTACCGCAAATGTAATTCGAACGCCCCTTCAGCATGCTGACGCGCGGGGTGCGTTCCTGCGGCAAGCCCGCCGCATGCAGCAATGCAATCGCGCGCGGAACTTCCTGCAAGAAAGCCTGTTCCTGGAGGGCGCGAGTATAGGTCGAAAGACCCGCACGGACTTGGTTGCGCTGCGCCCAAAGCAAGAGGGGGGCGAGATAGGCCAGAGTTTTGCCTGTGCCGGTCGGGGCGTCGGCGATCAAGAACTGACTGCTTGCGAGAGTCTCTTCGACGGCGTGGCCGAGTGCGCGCTGCGCGGGGCGTTCCGGGGCAGGTTCGTCGGATCCGCGCGCGAAGTGCTTCGGGAGGGAGTCGAAGAAAGCCTCAAAGATCGGAGCGTCGTCGGGATGCAAACCGGCGTCGGTTTCGAGCCGCGATTCAAGCGGCTCGTAGGATTCAAACTCGAATTTGTATTGGGTTAGAAACTCAGGCTCAAGATCGCGGAGAGCGCGTTCGGCATCCAGGGGGGCGAACTCGAGGTCTTCGCTAAATCGGCCGTCTTGCAAGGCCTTGCGATCGGCTGCTTCATCGCTCGCGGCGTAGCGGCTCGGACGGTCGAGCAGCCGACGGGCGAGTTCAAGCCACTCGTAGCCGCGCACCTCGCCTTCGCCGCACGCGTGCTGGAGATCGTCCATGCCGCGTGCGATGAGCTGGCGCAAGGGCTCGGGTCGATCAAAATGGGCCCGTACGAGGGCTTCGAGCAGTCGACGGGAGTCCATCGGCTGCCAGTTTTCGGGCGCGATTCCACCCACGAATCGTGCGTGGAGGGCGGCAATCGTTGGTTCGCCGCGGCGCGGATGGAGAAAGCGCGCCAAGTTTCCGAGGTCCAATATGCTCGGCTCCAGCAAATCGGGGCAGAGTGCTCGAAAGCGCGCAAGAAAACCGTGTTGGTCCTCAGCGAGTACCAAAGGTCGGCCGGCCAGCGTTGCGAGGCTGCCTCGAAGAAGTTCGTCCGAATCCGGATCGTCCTCCCCAAAGTGTTGAGCAGAAAGGACTTCGACGAGTCCTTCGTCATCCGGATAGCCCCAGGCCTCGAGAAATAGGATCCGATCCCGGGCCGGATCGGCCCCGGTCGAGGTGCATACCAGGAAGACGGGATCAGTAGAAGCCAGCATGGCGGCGGCTCATTGCGCTGTCAGCGCAGCGCGTCGCAGCTTATCCAAGCGGGCGGCCTGAATCCCGCGCTTGCCGCCATTGCTGCGCGGGGCGATAATCCGGGGTACGGCCTTGCCGACTCATTCCCAAATTTCTTGGCAAAAGAGATGCTTGAGATCACTGAAATCCCCGTCGATGGCTACGAGCGCGTGTGCCGCGCGATCGACTCCGCTTCCGGTTTCCACGCGATCATCGCGGTCCACAGCACCGTGCTTGGTCCGGCGCTGGGTGGCATGCGGCTGTGGCCCTACGCCTCGGAAGAGGCGGCTCTCTTCGACGTCAAGCGCCTGGCGCGGGGCATGACCTACAAAGCATCGTGTGCTGGCCTCGATCTGGGAGGCGGCAAGTCGGTCCTGATCGGCGACCCGAAAGCCAAGTCGGCCAAATGGTTTGAGTGCATGGGCGAATTCGTCGAGAGCTTTGGCGGCTCGTACATCACCGCTGAAGACGTCAACACGAAGCCGGAAGACATGGAGGTCGTGCGCACCAAGACCGAGCATGTCTGCGGATTGACTGGCAAGTCGGGTAACCCCTCACCCAAGACGGCTTGGGGTTGTTACCTCGGTCTGAAGGCTGCTGCAGAAGAGAAGTTCGGCAGCCCCGATCTGAACGGGTTGACCGTCGCGATCGAAGGCGCAGGTTCGGTGGGTTCGGTTTACGGTGAACTCATTGCCAAAGAAGGCGGCAAGATCATTGCTGCAGATATCTACGAAGAATCGGCGCGACGCTTGGCCGACGCCACCGGCGGAACCGTGGTTTCCCCGGACCAAATCCATCGCGTCGATTGTGATGTCTACGCTCCGTGTGCCCTAGGCGGTTCGGTGAACGATGAGACGATTCCGCAGTTGAAAGCGCGGGTGGTCTGTGGGGCGGCCAACAATCAGTTGTTGGAAGAGCGCCACGGCATGGACCTACGCGAGCGCGGCATTCTTTACGCCCCGGATTATGTGGTGAACGCTGGCGGCTTGATCAACGTCTACAACGAGTTGGTGCCTGGCGGCTACAACGAAGAGCGTGCCATGGAGCAGATGGACAAGATCCGTCAAAACCTGTTGCAGATCTTTGCGCTCGCGCGCGAAGAGGGCATTTGCACTTCTGCTGCCGCGAACCGCTTTGGCGATCTGCGCGTGGCCGAAGCGATGGCGAAGTCAGGTTCTTAAGAGCTGTCAAACAGAAAACGCGCGTCAGCTCAGTCGGGCAGGCGCGCGTTTTTCGTTTCGGCTTGAAAGTCGGTTAGGCCCGCGTGATCACTTCCGCGCCATCGCGCGTGACGATCATCGTGTGCTCAGTTTGTGCGATCCGTACTTTGGGATCGGGATCGTTGAGCGGGGGATAGACCGAAAGGCAACCGGTGCGGAGCAATCGCGTCAGCGTGGTTTCCACCGCGTCTTTGGGGAGTGCGCCAAAAGTGCGGCGCGCAAACGGTAGCCCCTGCATCTTTTCGATGACGGCGTAGACCTCGGGGTCGATCTGTTTGAACTTACGCGGTTCGCGCATCATCATGAAGATCTCGGCGCGGCCTTGCTCGTGCACGATGCCCTTGCCATCGGTCGAGAATGGCTCGATCGCGATGACCATGCCTTCGCGCAGCACGAAAGTGTCGTGGCGGTCAGCGACCGCGGGGATTTGCGGCTCGCAGTGCACTTTCCAGCGTGCGACCCCATGCCCGGTCAAATTCGAGACCGGCCGGAAGCCATGCGACTCGATCGCGGCTTCAATCGCGGCGCTGACTTCGCGCACCTGCACACCATCGGCAACGGTTTGAATCGCGGCAGCGAGGCCAGCTGCCGAGGCCTCGATGAGCTTGTGGTACTGAGGCTGCTCGCCCAGATAGACGGTTTGTGCGTTATCCGCGACATATCCATCGACTTCCACACCAATGTCGATCTTGACCACATCCTCGGGCTCGTAGACCGTTTGGTCCCTCGGGCTGGGGCAATAGTGCGCAGCGCAATGGTTGCGACTGGTCTGGGCGGGGAAGGCCATGCCTGCGCCTTGCGACACGATGAAGGCTTCCACGGTCTCGATGACCTCGCGCAAGCTGGCGCCTGGCTGGATCAAGGAGACGCCAAGTTCCCGGGCTTCGCGGGCGATTCGTCCGGCCTCGCGAAATTTCTCACGCGCTTCGGACTCAAGGGCGGGGTAGGTGGTGGCCGACATGATTCTGCCTCGGGTCAGCCCTCATTCTACGAGCCCGACGCACTTCCCGCCCGGAACCACCCGATCGGACCCATCCCATGCTTCAGATCCTCACTGGCCAGCGCATCGGCCGCTTCGAAATCACTGGCTTTCTCGGCCGCGGCGCGTTCGCGCAGGTTTTCGAAGCCGTCGACGAAAACGGCACCAAAGTCGCCCTCAAAG
>JBDQJC010000013.1:0-58193 GCA_040264055.1 Planctomycetota bacterium | reverse complement strand
TGCTTTTTATTCGTCTTCGTCCGCTTTGGACGCTTTGGATTCCGACTCGGGATCGCCATCAGCAGCGGCAGCAAGCTGCTCGGCCAACCGCGCCGCTTCCTCGGCGACTTGTTGTGGGCTTAAGACCGCCTCGAGTTCGAGCAGCTCGCTATCGTCCAGGCGCCGCACAATGAATCCGAGTTCAGGCGAGTACCAATACAAGCTAGTTCGACGCAACTCTGAACCCTCTCGCGCCAGCCCGGCTGCACGCCAGATGCGGAAACAGTCGAACTCGCCGGCCGCGGTCGCAACCATTTCGCGACCATCGCAGTGGTACTCCACCTGCAACATGATCGGAGGACGGCGTGGCGAGTGGCTCGCGAACTCAGCCGTCCATTGCTTGCCTTCCCAAAGCGGGAAATGCAGCCAGGGATCGGCGGGCAAGTAACGCAGCACCGGGATCTCTCCGCCCGGGGAGTCGCGGCCGACTTCGTCGAGATTCCAGGTATGGATCGACTCCATGCCCGTGTCAGTGTCGATCAACCGCAACAGGCCAAGCTCGGGGTTTTGTTCGATCTGGAATCGGGCGACGCGATCGCCGCCGCGACGAAACACCAACTGCCCGCCGATTGCCAAACCCCGCGCCGTGGGTTCCGGCGCCGGGAACTGCGCGCCTTGGGCCGGCTCGGAAACAAAGATGATACCCGCTCCTTGTAGCGGCTCGGATAGCTCGCCCTCTTCCGGGTTGCTTGAGCAAGCTCCGATGGCCAAGACGAATCCGAGGATCAATGCGCGCCGCAACATCTAACTAGGATACGGCCGCCGCAAGCACCGAGAAAGCGCTCGCGCAGGCGATGTATCCTGAGTCCGTGCTACGCCTCTTCGCGATCCCGATTACCGCCTGGCTGCTCAGCATTCCGGCCCCAGCGCAAGCCTCCAACGAGGCCAAGCAAACCAGCGACATCCCCCGCCCCAACATCGTCTTCTTTTTGGTCGATGATCTGGGCTGGCAAGACATTTCGGTACCGATGTGGGTCGACCCAGAAACCGGTATCGAAACGCGAACGGCCTTCAATGACCACTTCCGCACGCCGAGCCTCGAGGGTTTGGCGGAACGAGGGGTGCGCTTCTCCCAGGCCTATTCCTGCGCAGTTTGCTCGCCGACCCGTACCAGCATTCTGAGTGGACAAAACGCCGCGCGTCACAAGGTCACGCAGTGGACCCTGCAGCCGGGTAAGGATCAGTCCGGTAAGACCAAGCGCCTGCAAAGCCCGACAGATTGGCGCGTCAATGGCTGGCAGCCCGAGCAACGCAGCTTGGCGCGCATTCTGCAGGAGTCTGGCTACTACACGATTCATGCCGGCAAGGCCCATTGGGGAGCGCGAGGGACCGCCGGCGCCGACCCCACTCAACTTGGCTTTGATGTCAACATCGCCGGCCACCACGCGGGTGCGCCTTCCTCATATTTAGGCACCAAAGGTTTTGGTGCCTTGCGCGGGGGCCAAGAAATCTGGACCGTGCCTGGGCTGGAGGCTTGGCATGGCAAAGAGGCCCACCTGACCGATGTGACCACTGAATTGGCATTGCAAGCCGTCGACACCGCGCTGGCCGAAGAGAAGCCCTTCTTCCTGTACCTAGCGCACTACGCAGTGCATACGCCTCTTGAACCGCACGATCCGCTCGCGCAACCGTATCGCGACGCCGGTATCGACGAAAAAGAAGCGCGCTATGCCTCGATGGTCGAGGGGATCGACAAGAGCATGAGCGAAGTCATGGCGCACTTGGAAGAGCGCGGAGTTGCTGAGAACACCATCGTGTTGTTCACTTCAGATAACGGCGGCCTCACCGTGCATGCGCGCGGGCGTTCGCCACTCGATACTGGCCAAAACACCCACAACCTGCCGCTGCGTGCCGGCAAAGGCAGCGCCTACGAAGGTGGCACGCGTGTGCCGATGATCGTTGGCTGGGCGAAGCAAGATGACACTCACCCCGCGCAACAACGATTGCGCGTGACGCCGGGAATCGTGCGCCACGAGCCCGTCATCATCGAAGACAGTTTCGCAACGGTGCTGCGCTGGGCTGGCGCAACCGCCAAAGAGCCCCTGAGGGCAGAAGATGAAATCGACGGCCGCGATTGGACCGAACTGCTTGGCCCTCAGCCGGACCAACTGATCTCTTTCGAGGGCTTCTATGCCCAGCGCCCCCTGCTGTTTCACTACCCGCATGTTTGGGGACCCAACAGCCCGGATTGGGGTTACGAACCACATAGTGCCATGCGCCTCGGCGACTGGAAGGTCATCTACTTCTACGAACCGCAACGCTGGGAGCTCTACGACTTGGCCAAGGACCTGGGCGAACAGCACGACCGATCGATCGAGCAACCAGCTCGGTTGAACAAGATGGCGCGTCGCATGGTCGCCGAACTCCAGGAACGCGGAGCACAATGGCCCACGCACCGTGAGTCAGGCCAGCCCGAGCCACCGGTTCTGGTGCACTATGAATTCGCTCAGCCTGAGCAAAGCGCGGTGCAAAGCGGGAAAGTTGATCCAGCTGCGACGCCGCTGGTACTGATTCACGGCTGGTCGGAAGACAGTTACAGCATGTCGCGCCAGCTCGCGCACTTCGGCAAGACGCGGCGCGTTTTGGCGATTGATCTCCCTGGTCATGGACGCAGCATTGCTCCGTCTGGCTTCGACGGCAATGCTGCCCACACGATGGCCGCCTATGCTGATCAAGTCGCCAAGGCGATGGACCGCGCCGGCCTTGAGCAGGCCATCCTGGTCGGGCATAGCAATGGGGTTGTCGTCGCGCGCGAGTTCGCTCGCCGACACCCCCAACGCTTGCGTGGCATGGTCACGCTGGATGGCGCATTGCAGTCGATCTTTGATCAGGCGAGCATCGATCAGATTTGCAGCCTTCTGTATGGCGAGCAGCGCGCCCAGTTCCTGGCCAGCATGCAGGCCCACTCTCAGCCAAACACCAGCGAAGCCGAACTGGAACGCATTCACTCGGGCCACATCACGACCCGCGCTGGGGTACAAGTGGCAAGCTTCCGCGCCGCCGCCGACCTGTCGATTTGGCAAGAGGATGTTCCGCTTGCCGTGCCATTACTTGCTGTCCATGCCGAGCAAGCTGCCTGGAACGAAAGTTACCAGACTGCGGTTCGCTCGCTGGGCAGTGATGTCGAGTTGGTCATTTGGTCGGACGTCGGTCATCACATTCAATGGGAACGCACGGACGAGCTGCACGCCTTGATGGAAGCCTGGCTCGACGCACGCGGGCTATGAATCGCGCCCTCTTACTTGGGCTCGGCGCCCTACTCTGCGCCGTCGCTTGGTTGTGGTGGAGCGACCCGAGTCGCGGAGCCTTGGCCGAGATCGTCGCAGAGTATCCGACTCCCGATCCTGCTCCTCGAACAGCAGCCGAGGTACAACCATCCCGCGAAGAAAGAGAGAATAGAACCGATACACGTGAGGCAATCGAATCGATCCCTGCCTTGGAACCTCTGCAGGGTCGACCGGTCAGTTCGGTTCGCGGCGAAGTCACGGGCGGCATGGATGCCTTCCCGGGCGGTGACCGAAGTGGCGTGCAGGTCTACTGCTGGCCCGACGGGTACGCAAAGCAACCGAATCGGCTGACCTCACTTGAGGATGCGCCTGGAATTCAAGTGGCGACGACGGATGCCTCCGGGAAGTTTTCCTTCGAGCTCTACGTCGACGATGCGCATTGGCTGTTCGCGGTCATCGATGGCAAATGCTCCAACTTCGAAGGCATGCGAATTGGCACAAAACCGAATGTAGAGGTTCTGCTCGAAATGCGGCGGATGTTTGGCTCCCACTATCGAGTCGCTATCGATCCAAACGACCCGCGCCCAATCGACCTGGTTCAATCCAGTGATGCTCGGCTACTCAATGTCCCGAACGGATTCTGCCTCGGCCCCGCGCGCTTTCCGCATGCCTTCTTCCCGGGAACGCGTATCGATGGACCGCCTCCGGGTCAGGCGGCGCACACAAGCTTCTTTGCCTGGGTAGATCCAACCGCACCCGAGCCTCTTGCAGCCGTCATCGTGCAAGAAATCCCTGGCTGCTATCCCGTCAAAGAAACGATTCCGCTGTACCCCGTCTCTCGAAATCAGCCTCTTCCGACGGCTAGCATTCAAGCCAACGCGCGCACAAGTTTTGGCGAACTCGTGATCAAGGCTCGCGGCATACCTGAAGGGATCAGTGGACCACTTGGGGCACCACTCCAGTGGCCCATGCGCAGCGTGGAAGCCAATCGTCGCTTATCGTTCGAACTGAGTTCTCTCGCACAATTTCCTTTGCAGTATTCCCGAATTCCAGTCGGTGAGTATTCCTTGGACGCGCGCGAGCATAGTGGAGTGAGAGGATTGATCGATGTGACGCAGTTGATCTCGATTCGCGCTGGTGAACTCACCGAGATCGAGGTTGACTTTGGGAGCTTCAACTTTCTTGTCTTTGAGCGCAACCCGGAGATTGCCGACCTCCGCTATTTGACACCACCGCGTGTACGCGTGCCGAATCACCAAGAGTCCAGCCTCGTCAATTGGGATCAACCGCGACAACTCATCGTGCTGGCCCCATCGTCCTTCAAAATTATGCAAATTACGGGGTCTGTGTTTCTGGATGGTCCGCTCGGCCCCCGCAAGGAAGGCCGCATAACACGCTATACCGCCGGCATCGACGATGATTAGATCTGGCCAAATTGTCGATCGCCCTCAGGGCGTAACAAGTCGACTTCTTCGGCGCTGCGCAAACAAGCGCGAACCGCACTCGATGCTTGACAGCAAGCAAACGGCAAAATGAAACTCGCTGCCCCGCTGACGGAAGCCTTCGATGTGGCAGCGAGTTTCGAATTGAGCGAATCCGCTCGATAGTCGCCCGATTATTGCTTGGCCTGAATCTTGGCCCAGCCGTCGCGAAGCGCGACGATGCGATTCCAAATCGGCGCCTGGCTGCTGCTGTCACGATCCGGCGTGAAGAAGCCGCTGCGCTCGAACTGCACCCGTTCGCCCTGCTGCGCCGCGACGAGTCCGGCTTCCAACTTGGCGTTCACCGTCTCCAGCGAACCCGGGTTGATGTTGCCGAGCCAATCGCCGCCTTCATTGGGATCGGCTTCGCGGAACAGATGGTCATACAGGTTGACCTTGGCATCCACTGCGCCCTCGGCGGCCACCCAGTGAATGATGCCTTTGACCTTATTGCCCTTCCCTCCGAGTGACTCTGGGTCATAACTGCAACGCAGCTCGACCACTTCACCGGCCTCGTTCTTGATGACTTCCTGGCAAGTCACGTTGTAGGCATATCGCAGGCGCACTTCCTTGCCCGGCGCGAGTCGGAAGTACTTCTTTGGCGCTTCTTCCATGAAGTCGCTGCCTTCGATCCAGACTTCGCGGCCAAACACGATCTTGCGCGTTCCCATCTCTTCGTTGCCGGGATGATTCGGCGCGTCGATTTCTTCGGTCTGTCCTTCCGGGTAGTTCGTGATGACCAACTTCAACGGCCGCAGCACCGCCATGCGGCGCGGCGAGTCGGCATTCAATTGATCGCGCACGATGCCATCAAAGACCTGCACATCGGTCACGCCTTCGTACTTCGTCACGCCGACCTGCTTACACAACTCAGCGATCGCCGAAGCGGGCACGCCGCGGCGACGCAGCCCGCTGATCGTGGGCATGCGCGGATCGTCCCAGCCCGAAACATGGCCTTCCTGCACCAACTGCAGCAGCTTGCGTTTGCTGGTCACGGTGTAGGAAAGGTTCAATCGCGAAAACTCAATCTGACGCGGCGCACTGGGCACCGGCAGATTCGCGACAAACCAGTCGTAGAGCGGGCGGTGGTTTTCGAACTCAAGCGTGCACAGCGAATGCGTGATGTGCTCGATGGCATCCGATTGCCCGTGGGCAAAATCGTACATCGGGTAAATGCACCAGGTATCGCCAGTCTTCGGGTGCGGCTGACGCAAGATGCGATAGATCACCGGGTCGCGCAGGTTCAAGTTCGGCGAGGCCATGTCGATCTTGGCGCGCAGAATCATCGCGCCATCAGCAAACTCGCCGGCGCGCATGCGACGGAACAAGTCCAGGCTTTCTTCTGTTGGCCGATCGCGGTGCGGGCTATTCGTGCCGGGTTCAGTCAGCGAACCGCGTTGCGCTCGGATTGCCTCGGGATCTTGCTCGTCGATGTAAGCCTTGCCGGCCTGGATCAAGGCCTCGGCGTAACCGTACAGATCTTCGAAATAGTCCGACGCATGGTAGAGATGCTCGCCCCAATCGAAGCCAAGCCAGCGCACGTCTTCCTTGATCGCACGGATGTACTCGTCTTCTTCTTTGGCCGGGTTCGTATCGTCAAAGCGCAAGTGGCAGCGGCCGCCGAACTCTTGCGCGATGCCAAAGTTCAGGCAAATCGCCTTGGCGTGGCCAATGTGCAGATAGCCGTTCGGCTCGGGCGGGAAGCGCGTCACCACCTCCGTGTGCTTGCCGGACTGCAGGTCGTCGGCCACGATTTGGCGGACGAAGTCGAGACGGGTTTCTTCCTCGCTCATCAGGGCGGGATTATCGCCGGGCGCAGGCTTGGTTCGCGGTCTATTTTCTCGCTCGGCTGAGGCGTGGGCCTGCCGAAGCGCGGGTTTCCGCCGCGAGAGGTGGAATCGAGTCGACTATCGTGGGACATGGCTTCCCCCGCCCGCCTCCGCCTGACCATCTCGAGCATGCTCGGCCCCTTGCTCGCCTTCCTTGCAGCTTGCTTCGCTGCGGCCCCAGCGCAGGCTCAGTCCCAGGCTTCGGAAGGCATTCCGATCCTGCTGCGCGCTGCGCACCTGTTTGATGCCAAATCCGGGCAGCTGCTGGACGACTACGAAATCCTCGTGCGCGGCAGTCACATCATTGGAGTGGGTCCACGGAATAGCCTGAACGCCACCGGAGCTGGCATCGTCGACTTGGGCGATGCGACCCTGCTGCCGGGATGGATTGATTGCCATACCCATCTGACCTTCGATATTGATGAAGGCTGGGTCACTCGAGATGTCAAAGAGACCGCAGCCGACGCCGCGCTACGCGGCGCCCGCAACGCCAAACTGACCATCGAAGCGGGCTTCACCACCGTGCGCGATGTCGGCTCGACCGGTTTCGCTGACATGGCCTTGAAGCGCGCGATCGATCGCGGCTTTGTGGTCGGCCCGCGCATGATTCCAGCCGGTCATACCCTGTCGATTACCGGCGGACATGCCGACGTCACCGGCTACGCGCCGGGTGTGCGTGAAACCGACCCGAAGGAAGGGGTCGCCGATGGCAAAGATGCCTTGTTGCTCGCCACTCGCTACCAGATCAAACACGGTGCTCAAGTCATTAAGATCTGCGCAACTGCCGGTGTGTTGAGCTGGGAAACCTTGGTCGGCGCGCAGCAATTCTCCGAAGAAGAGATGCGCGTGATCGTCGAGGAAGCCAGTCGGCACGGCATCGCTGTGGCTGCGCACGCGCACGGCACCGGGGGCATCAAGGCGGCCGTCCGGGCCGGCGTGACTTCGATTGAACATGGTTCGATGCTGGACGACGACGCAATCGCGCTGATGAAGAAGCACGGCACCTGGTTGGTCCCAACCACGGTCTTGGCAGATACGATCGCTCTCGACCTGCTGCCCGCACCGATTCGTAACAAAGCCGAAACGGTGCTGCCCTTGGCAAAGGACAGCCTGCGCCGTGCCGTCAAAGCGGGCGTCAAGATCGCCTTCGGCACCGATGCTGCGGTGATTCCACATGGCACGAACGCCACCGAGTTCGCCGCCATGGTCGATCGTGGCATGAGCCCGGCCGC
Organism: Planctomycetota bacterium; assembly: GCA_040264055.1. Taxonomy (GTDB): domain Bacteria; phylum Planctomycetota; class UBA1135; order UBA1135; family UBA1135. Next base: position 50,385 of record JBDQJC010000013.1, on the reverse strand, counting down.
AGCGCTGCAAGCCGCCACGATCCGCGCCGCCGAACTGTGCCGCACTCCGGATCGCGGCCAGCTCGCCGAAGGCATGCTCGCCGATATCGTCGCCGTGCCGGGCAACCCGCTCAAAGACATCCGTGCCACCGAGCGCGTGCGCTTCGTCATGAAAGACGGCGTGATGGTCAAGTTCGTGCGCTGATCGCGAACTCGTCCATGTCGGCCAGGGCAAGCGTAGAATTCCCTCGCCATGAGCGAAAGCGAGTTTCAGTACCAGGCGATGTTCCCTGCGGCCAAGGCGGAAACGCCGTGGCGCCGGCTGACGAGCAAATTCGTCGCCCTGAGCGAGTTTGACGGCCAGCCGATGCTGCGGGTCGAGCCCGAGGCGCTCACGATGCTCGCCAAGCAAGCTTTCCACGACTGCGCACACTTTTTGCGCACCGGTCACCTGGCTCAGTTGCGCGCGATCTTGGATGACCCGGAAGCGTCGAAGAATGACAAGTTTGTCGCTTATGACCTTCTGCTGAACGCCAACATCGCTGCTGGCGGCGTGTTGCCGATGTGCCAGGACACCGGCACCGCGGTCATCCTCGGAAAGAAGGGCCAGCAAGTTTGGACCGGCGGCGGCGACGAGGTAGCGCTTTCGCGTGGTGTGTTCCGCACCTTCACTGAGGAAAACCTACGCTACTCGCAGCTTGCGCCGCGCTCGATGTTCGAAGAAACGAACACGCGCAACAACTTGCCCGCGCAGATCGACCTCTATGCGACGGAAGGGATGGCTTACCACTTCCTGTTCATGGCCAAGGGCGGTGGCTCGGCGAACAAGACTTTCCTGGAGCAAGGCACGCCGTCGATGTTGCGCGAGGATCTGCTGCTCAAGAAACTCGAAGAGATGATCGCCAAGTTGGGCACGGCAGCTTGCCCGCCCTATCACTTGTCAATTGTGATTGGCGGCACCTCGGCCGAGATGAATCTGAAGACGGTGAAACTGGCTTCGGCGCGCTACTTGGACACACTTCCAACTGAAGGCAACGAGCACGGCCACGCTTTCCGCGATCCGGCCTTTGAAGCCAAGGTGCACGATTTGACGCGGAAGTCGGGGGTCGGCGCACAGTTCGGCGGCAAGTACTTCTGCCACGATGTGCGGGTGATTCGCTTGCCGCGTCATGGTGCCTCCTTGCCGATTGGCATCGGCGTCTCTTGCTCGGCCGACCGACAGATCCTCGGCTGCATCGACGCGGAAGGCGTGCACATCGAGCAACTTGAAACCGACCCGGCTCAGTTCTTGCCCGCGGTGAAGCCAGCCGAGCTCGATGGCGAAGTGGTCAAGATCGACCTGGCGCAACCGATGGCGGAGATTCGCGCCGAGTTGTCGAAGCACTCCGTGCGCACCCGTGTCTCGCTGACTGGAACTCTGATCGTGGCGCGCGACTCAGCGCACAACCGATTGCGCACCATCCTCGAAGAAACCGGCGAGCTGCCTGAGTATTTCCGCGAGTTTCCGATCTACTACGCCGGCCCAGCCAAGCGCCCGGAGGGACTTGCCAGTGGCAGTTTCGGACCGACCACGGCCGGGCGCATGGATGGCTTCGTCGAGCAATTCCAAGCTGCCGGCGGTTCAATGGTCATGCTGGCCAAGGGCAATCGGTCTCGCCAAGTGATGCAGGCGTGCAAGAAGCACGGTGGCTTCTACCTGGGCACGATCGGCGGGTCGGCCGCGCGCGTTGCGCAAGACTGCATCAAGAAGGTCGAGGTGCTCGACTTTGAAGATCTCGGCATGGAGGCCGTCTGGAAGATCGAAGTGGAAGACTTCCCTGCCTTCATCATCACCGATGACAAGGGCAACGATTTCTTCCTCGGCGACGGCAAGGCCTAGAGCATGCTCAGCTCCTTGCTCCTGTTTGCGGCTCAACAAGTCGACCCGGTACAGCCCCCACTCACCGCTGAGCCACCTTCGCGCTTTCAACCCTGGCGCGACAACTATGTGCAACTGATGTCTTGGCGCGCCGACTTGCCCAAGCGCACACCGGCAGCCTCGGGTGGTCGAAACCGTGAGCTCGAAACCGAGTTCCAGCTGTCCTTCCGTTATCTCCTCAATGGCGGGCAGCTCGATCCCTGGCTGTGGGACGACACGAAGATCTACGCCGGTTACACGACCCGCTCGTATTGGCAGGTCTACAACCGCGAAGACTCGCGCCCTTTTCGCACCACCGAGCACGCACCCGAACTCTTCCTGGAACGGCCCTTACGCGATGGGCGCTGGCTGATGCGCTTCGCCCCCTTGCTGCACCAATCGAATGGCGAGGCCGGCACGGTTTCACGGTCATGGGATCGCAGTTACGTCGAGTTCGTCTGGCGCTCGGATGAAGTGCTCGAAGGCTTGCACACCGCGCGCCCCGACGAGTACCTCGCTGCCCAAAGCGTTTCGGCAATGCTTTGGTATCCCTGGGATTCCAGCCCGAGCGACAACTCGGACATCCTTGACTATTTTGGCTACGGTCAACTGCGCTACACGCGCTATTTTGATGTGCGCTACAAGCCAGCGATTTCCGTGACCACGCGCAGCAATCTCGGCAGCGGGGCAGAGTTTCGCGGTGCCTTCGAAGTCGACCTCAGCCTGAGCTTCACCGGCATCTCGCGCTTGCACCTCCAGTTCTTTCGCGGCTATGGCGACAGCTTGCTCGAGTATGACCGACTCGTGACGCGCTATGGCTTTGGCTTCGAACTGATCCCCTGGTAGGGATCGAACTAGTGGATCGCGGGTCGATTCGCGCGATCCGGAGGCCGCGTTGCCAAGGCCAGCAGGGCCAACATCGAGAACCCGAGGGTATTTAAGCCGGCGTGCCACCGCACCATGAAGCCGATGCTGGGAGCCCCCCACTCAAAGATCACCCTTAAGGTGAAGACAAAAGCCAAGGCCGCGCCGCCGAGCAAACAGAGCGAGGCCAAATCGAGAGCTGGTCGACGCCAACCGACGCCAATCTTGCGGCAACTCAGAGTCTCGATCGCAAGCCAAGAGGTGGCGATTGCGGTGTTCCAAGCACCCGCGCGTTCGACGAGAACCCACTCAAACTGAATCCCGGTTGCGGTCACCGGCATCGCGAGCGTCAACATGACCGCCAGCAGCACGTGCCGACGCGAGGGATTCAATCCGCGGCCAATCACTGCTGCGATCACCAAAGTCGAAGTGCCAAGCACCAGGAAATGGGCCGCCGTCCAGGTCACCCAAGGCTCTTCAAACCCAAGCAGTTCGTAACCGGCACGATGAGCGGTCAGCCAGACTGCTGAGCCCGCAAAGTTCAGTGAGGCGATGCCCAACAAGACTTCGTGCCAAGGACCCTTCCGCCGATACCTCCAGGTGAACATGGTTCCGCCGTAGGCTACGCCAAGCGCGAAGACCACCCACGGTAGAACGAGCAAACCGGCGAAGCGGCCCGGTTCCATCATGAAGGAGACAAAGACTCCAAACGCCGCGCCGGCCCAGAGTCGGCAAAGGCTCGCCCAGCGACGCTCTTCTGCCTCGGACATGACTCGCGGCAAGACTGCCGCGAGTGCCAAGGGCACGTGGATTAAACACGCGATCATCAACCAGAGCTGACCAGAATGCATGGTAGAGAGACTTAGATTCCCGACCCGAGACTAGCACGGCCGAGGCACAATCGCTGCGCAGCGATGAGCAGTTCTCCGTTCCCAGCCCCTCGCGACGCCCAGGACATCGAGCGAGCCCGTGAATTGCTTGAGGCGCTGTATGGCATGCAAGCCTCGGTGGAGTTCTTGCCGAGTGATCGAGATTGGAATTTCTCGGTATCTGGCGATCAGGGTCGTTGGATCTTGAAACTCGCCAACCCGTACGAAACCAGACAGAGCCTCGAGTTTGAACATCGCATGATGGCTCGACTCGGCTCAGCCCTCCCCGAAGCGGTACCCGAAGTTCGCATGAGCTTGCAGGGCGAAGCGCTGACCCCAGTTGACTGCCCCGATGGCCAACGATGGGCGCGCTTGCTGCGCTGGCTTCCGGGCAAAGTCTTAGCGGGTCAAACCACGGGCACGAAGACCTGGTCGAGCTTGGGCCGCCTGTTGGCTCGCGTTGACCTGGCGCTGGAAGGATGGGAGCACCCGGGAGCGCATCGCTCGATGCACTGGGACCTTGCTCAATCGGACTGGGCACTCGACGAGTTGCGCCGCCTCCCCGTGGGTGCACGCCGGGCGCACGCCGAAGCGTTGACGCGACAGTTTCTCGGTGAGGTCCGACCGCGCATCGCGACTCTTCCACAGCAAGTTCTGCACCACGACGCGAATGAACACAACCTGATCGCCTCCCCGGGACCGGATGGATCAGAGGTCTACGCTCTGTTCGACTTTGGCGATGCGGTGCACACCGCACGGGTATTCGAACTCGCCGTGGCCGGCGCTTATGTGCTGTATCTCGCGAAGATTGCAAGCAAGCCCGAGGCAGCCATCGAGGCCCTTTGTCAACTCACGGCTGCTTATCACGAGATCGCGCCACTCACCGAGCAAGAGCTGCTGGTTCTGTTTCCATCCTGCTGCCAGCGCATGGTGCTTTCGGCCCTCACGGCGGAGATTCGCCTGCGCACCGACCCGAAACACGACTATGCCAGCGTGCATCAGGACGCGGCCTGGCAAGCAATCGCCTGCGTCACAAGCCTATCCCCCGCCAAGATCGAAGCTGCCTTGCGTCAAGCTTGCGGGTTCTCTGCGGCCGGCGCATCGGAAGGCAGCGCCGTCGGCATGCCGCGCGAGCAAGTGATCGAACTCCGTGAACGCTTCGCCGCACCGATGCTGTCGCTCGCCTATTCCGAACCGCTTGAGATCGTGCGCGGTCGCGGCAGCTATCTGTTTGACAAGCAAGGCCGCGGCTACCTCGATTGCGTCAACAATGTCTGCCATGTTGGCCATTGCCACCCCCGTGTTGTCAGCGCGGCGAGTGAGCAGATGGCCCGGCTGAATACCAATACGCGCTATCTCTCGGATCTTTATGCCCGCTACACCGAACGACTCGCCAGCCTTTTCCCCGATCCGCTTGAAGTCGTCTTCTTGGTCAACTCGGGCAGTGAAGCGAACGAGCTTGCGCTTCGGTTGGCCTACACCGCGACCGGCCGACGCGGGGTGATCACGACCACCGCCGGGTACCACGGCAACACCCAGAGTTTGGTCGATGTTTCGGCTTATAAGCATGACGGCAAAGGCGGCGCGGGCGCGCCGGATTGGGTGGGCAAGGTCGATAACCCCGACCCCTATCGCGGCACTTTTCGTGAAGACACCGCAGACACCGCCGCGTCCTATGCCGCTCAAGTCGGCGAACAAAGTGATGCCTTACGCAAGCGCGGGCTGGCTCCGGCGGCCTTCCTCATCGAGGCACTGCCAGGCTGTGGTGGGCAGAACGTGCCACCTCAGGGCTACCTGCAGGCGGCTTTCGCCGCAGCACGCAGCGAAGGCGCGCTTTGTATTGCCGACGAGGTTCAAATCGGCTTTGGACGGGTCGGCAGCCATTGGTGGGCTTTCGACGAACAAGGAGCTCTGCCGGACATCGTGACGCTGGGCAAGCCGATCGGCAACGGTCACCCGATGGGCGCGGTCGTCACCACGCGCGCGATTGCCGACGCATTCCATACCGGCATGGAGTGGTTCAATACTTTCGGTGGCAACCCAGTGAGCTGCGCGACTGGCCTCGCTGTGCTCGATGTCATCGAGTCCGAAGGCCTGCGCGAGCGCGCTTTGCGGGTCGGCGATCAGATCCAAGCTGGCCTGCGTGATCTCGCCGAACGATTCGAAGTCATTGGCGATGTACGCGGCCGCGGGATGTACATCGGCGCGGAGTTTGTGCGCGACCGAGAATCGCGAGCGCCCGATGCCGAAACTCTGCGCGCCGTTCTGGAATCGGCCCGCGCCACCGGCGTGTTGCTTTCGAGCGACGGACCGGATCACAACGTGCTCAAGATCAAGCCGCCGATCGTCTTCGATGAATCGCATGCAGCGCTCATGCTCAGCGTGATCGAGCACGCTTTGCACCAGCACGCAACCGCCAAGGCTTAGCGATTCTCGAGCGCTGCCAGTGGAATCCGCTGGAAGACCAAGTGAGCGCCACTGCCTTCGTAGACGATGCCAATGGTTTCGGCGTCGATCATCGTCAAGCAGGAATAGCCCGCGGAGATGCCCGCGTCGAGCAGCAAGCGTTGCTCACGGAGCCAGGTCCTGCCGAAATCGGTGGAAAGCTGAATGCTCAGATTGCGGCGCGGCGGCTCGCCGACGGCGGGGTTCGAGAACAGCAAGCGGCCGTCAGCTTTGCCGTCCAGCTCGCGACCGATATGGATCAGACTGGCCATGCAGACCGGTTCGGGCAAGGCCTTGCCTGAAGTCGGGTGCAGGGACCAACTCGCGCCGTAGTCCGAGCTCACCGCGACCGCACGCGCGCCAGGTGCTCGGCGGCCACGGTTGTCGCGCATGTTCAGCATCAGCTCGCCGGCCTTCAGCTCAACGACCGCCGCTTCGGTGGTATTGGAGTGCGCTTCGGTGCCCAATTCCCAACTCTTGCCATGATCGCGACTCAACAGCACCGTCGCGCGTGGCTCGCGCCCTTGTTCCGGCGAGAGTTGGTACTGCGCGGGGAAGACCAGCGTGCCATCCTCCATCGTGATGCCGCGACCAGGCCCCTGCAGCAAGAAGGCCCATTCCTCTTGCTTCACTTGCCGCGTGATGTTGATCGGCGCCGACCAAGTCAGGCCGTCGTCATCGCTTCGGGTCAGAACCAGCTGCCCCGTCTCCTCGGGGTCAAAGCCCGGGCCCGAGCCATTCCAACCAAGCGGGCCGTGATGCCAAGTCGCAGCAACCCAAATCGTCCCAGTTTGGCGATCCACCAAGATGGATGGGTCGCCGACTCCGTCGTAGGCAAACTTCGGGTCGGCACCGAAGTCAAGAATCGTGCGCATCGGCTCCCAGCTACGCCCACCATCGGTCGAGCGCGACATGCCGACATCCATGTCGCCGGGCAAGTCGCGCCAACCTTGATGCCGATTGTCGTAAACCGCGATCAAGCTGCCCGCATGGGTCGTGACCAAGCCAGGAATGCGATAGACCGAAACTCCATCATCGCCGGCACTGCGCAGGGCCCGACCCATGCGTTGCACACCAGGCGGAGAAGCTTCCTCAGTCAAGAGCTGCGTCCCGTCCTGCAAGACGATTTGAACAACACTCGCATCGATCGTGTCATCCAGATCCGCAGTGGGGTTCATGCTGACGGAAAGCCAAAGGCTGAACTGCCCCTCAGGAAGTTCGAGCTTCCCGTTCATCCAAACCGCCTGATCCGTAAACGAGACATACTCGCCAAACCTTGTGTCCGCAGCAAATAGGGCCTCGCCATCGAGACCTGCAATCTCTTTCGGGCCGGGGTAGAAGCCCAGCGCGGAAGTGTCGGGGCCATCCGGGTGGCTGCCAAAGATCCGCATGGCAACGCTGCTGATGACTAGAGGCTCTTGATTCCCGCGCGTCTCAAAATCGATGCGAAGAATCGGATTGTGGGTGCGCTCGATCAGCACCGGCAGGATCGGCTGCACAACTTCGACCGAAAGCAATTCCATCGGCGCACGCGGACGCACGGCAAAATCGTCGATCAAGACCCCCGTGTCGGCGGGCGATTCGCAATGCAAGCGCAAGGCGCGCGAGCCACTCGGCAGGATCTGATCGACCGTCGTCAGGAATCCACCGACCCGAATCTGGTCGCTACGGTCTTCCAGCTCAACCCAACCGTCTTCGGTCAGTGCCTCCATTTGAAAGACGAATGGCGCACGACTGGTCCAGCGTTCGATCACGAAGCTGACCGCGTAAGGTTCGGGATCATCAAACTCAAGGTCGAGCGTGCTGCCCGTCCCGCCATGCAGCCATAAGCAGCGCTCGCCGCGGTCCGCGTGTTCGGTATTGATGCCGACGGTGCCTGCTCGAACAATCCAGCGGCCAACCCGCGTCTGCAACTCATTGAACTCGCCGACCTCTGCAGCCTCGAAGCCTTCGACGAAAGATGCCTCGCGCGACGGATCTTGCGCCGCCATAGAAGTCGCCGCGAAAGCGAAGGAAAGCAGGCAGAGCCATAGGCGCATCGGCTCGTTATAACAGTCCTATGTGGGCCGGTTTGCTGCGATGGACGTGCTTTGCTCTGGGCTTGACCGCGTGCGCTGCACCGCAAGTCGAGATCCTCGAACTTCCAGAAGGATGGTCCCGGGTCCGCGGTGATCTGATTGGCCAACCGATGTCTGCCCCCTTGCAGAGTGGTTGGGTGCTTGGCCTCGCGAAGGCGCGGGTCGAAGTCGAGCTCAGCTTGGCGGACGCAAGCACGACGGCCGCTTCGTTGATGATCGGAAGCAGCCACATCGGATTCTGTGGTCGTGACGGACGCCCCTTCTTAGAAGGTGAGCTATTCGGCGGCCGAACGCGCGCGCTCGACGCGCCCGCCCCGCAAGCTGGCGAACGATTCCGCCTCGTTTTGACCCGTCTTGGTGGCCAGTTCCTGATCGATTGGAACGGCACCGCGCTTGCGCCGCTTCCCGACCCGGCCGGTGAGTTGGGCGCCGTCGCGCTGCGCCCGCACCGCGACACGATGACGGTGCACCACTTTCGAGTGATTGGCGGCACGACGCCACCGCAAGCACTGGGCCAGAGCACCGTGGTTTGGAGCTCCGGCGAGGAAGGCGTGCATACCTATCGCATCCCTGCCTTGGTCGTCGCCGCGAATGGCGATTTGCTCGCCTTCGCCGAGGCGCGCCAGGGCGGCGGCGGCGATAGCGGCGACATCGACCTGGTCATGAAGCGTTCGAGCGACGGCGGACGAACATGGTCGCGGCAGCAACTGGTTTGGAATGACGGCAGCAACACCTGCGGTAATCCTTGCCCGGTCGTCGACAGCAGAACGGGCGAAATCCTCTTGCTGGCAACGCACAATCTTGGCCAAGATCACGAATCCGAGATCATCGCGCAAACTTCGGAGAGCACGCGCACAGTTTGGGTGTTGCGCAGCACCGACCATGGCCATAGTTGGTCGGCTCCGCAGGACATCACGGCAAGCACGAAAGACCCAAACTGGACTTGGTACGCGACCGGCCCCGGCGCCGGCATCCAGATGCAGCGCGGCAGCCACGCCGGCCGCTTGATCATCCCGTGTGATCACATCGAGGCCGAAAGCAAGCGCTACTACTCGCACGTGATCTACAGCGATGACGGCGGCGCCACCTGGCAACTGGGCGGCAGCACTCCGCGCGACCAAGTCAACGAGTGTGAAGTCGCTGAACTGGAAGATGGCCGCTTGCTGCTGAATATGCGCAACTACGATCGCGCCGAGCGCACGCGTCAACAGGCTTGGAGCAGTGATGGCGGGCTCAGCTGGCAGGATCAACGCCATGTGCCCGAACTCATCGAACCGATCTGCCAAGCCAGCTTGCGTCGCTACGCATGGGCCGAAGCTGGCCAGCCCGGAATGTTGCTGTTTAGTAATCCGGCCAGCCGCGAAGGCCGTGCCCGCATGAGCCTGCGCGCTTCCTTTGACGACGGCGCGACCTGGCCCCGCCAAGCGCTGCTCGACGCAGGCCCGGCAGCTTATTCATGCCTGCAGGTCTTGGACGATGGCAGCGTGATTTGCCTCTACGAAGCGGGCCCCTACCGCGAGATCCGCGCGCACCGCATCACCGCGGCGGAACTTGCCGACTCGATGCTGCGCGACGGGTAAGCTGCCGGCATGCGCGACCCGCTGGTCCCAAGTGCACTAGATTGCATGCACTGCGGCTTTTGCCAGCAGGTCTGTCCGACCTATCTGGAGACCGGTGACGAGAATGAGAGCCCGCGTGGGCGCTTGTTCCTGATGCGCGCGGTCGACGAAGACCGGCTCGAACTCGACGCCACGGTCGCCAGTCATTTGGATCATTGCTTGGACTGTCGAGCCTGCGAAACGGCTTGCCCAAGTGGCGTGGAGTACAGCCGGGTCTTGGAGCCATTTCGGGTTCGACAGCGGATTGCGCGCCCGCAGGACGCACCCGCTTCTCAGCGTGGATGGGCCGGCAAGATTCAACGCGACATCCTGCCGGATCGCGATCGCCTGCGGCGTTGGCTGGCGCCGGCGCGCTTGGGGCAGCGACTCGGCTTGGGCAAGCTTGCGCATGCACTCAAGCTGCAACACGCCTTGCCGGCGCCCTTGCGGCGCATGACCGAACAGCTTCCGCCGCCCCCACCCAGCCTGCGAGCACTACCTGAGCTGCTGCGCCCGGCGGCGACGGCACCGACTGGACCGCGGGTTGGCCTGCTCATCGGATGCGCAGGAGAGGTGTTTACACCGCAAGTGAATCGCGCAGCCGCAGCGGTGCTGCAGGCACTGGGCTGCGAAGTTCAGATTCCGGCGAGCCAAGGCTGCTGTGGTGCCTTGGCGTACCACGAGGGTCGAGCAGATGCCGCGACCGAACGCTGGCAGGAGTTGGCCAAGATCTTCGGTACGGACGACGCGCCAGAGCACTTGATCAGTACCGCGGCTGGGTGTGGCTCGATGCTCCACGATCTGCCACGGGTCGCTGCCGAATTGGCACTCGCTGAACCTGCCATCACGCGCATGGGCGAACGCGCAGTGGACTTCCATCGCTTCGTTGCCAGCCTGACTTGGCCTGAATCACTGCGCGCTGTTCCGCTGCGCGCCGCTTACGACCCGGCTTGCCACCTGCTGCATGCGCAAGGCGTGCGCGAGGAACCACTTCAACTCTTGGCACGTGTGCCCGGGCTCGAGATCTTGCCGTTTGAGGAAGCCGAAGTGTGCTGCGGCGCTGCCGGTAGCTATGTGCTGTCGCAACCCGAGCTCTCGGATCAAATTGGCCTGCGCAAGGCGCACAACATCTTGGCCAGTGGCGCCGAAGCAGTCATCACAGCAAACGTCGGCTGCGCGATGCAGATCCAACGTTGCGCTCGACAGCTTGGCAGTGACCTCGCGATCTACCACCCCGCGGAAATCCTCGCGCAGGCGCTCGGCCTTCCTCGCGACTTCGCAAGAAGCGAAGTCTAGATTCGCTCGAGATTGAGCGCGGTCTACACCACCGCACCGGTGCCGGTAATGCCAAGTTCTTCGGCATGCGGTTTCAGGGCATCGATCAAGAATTGGATGTGATCGCCCATTTCGACTCCGAGCAGACGCGCCCCTTCGGTCACTTCAAAACGATCGACTCCGGCTGCGAATTTCTTGTCCTTTAGCTTCTTCTTGACGCTCTTCGGCGTCAGGCTGGCAATCCCGTCGGGGCGCAAATAGCAACACGCAACGATCAGGCCGGTCAGTTCGTCGCAGGCCAACAAGGCTTTATCAAGCTGCGAACGGTATTCCTTGCCCCATTGGGTGTAGTGCGCCGAGATGGCATAAGCCAAGTCGACTTCGCCGCGCTCTTCCAACCACGCGACGATGTGTTGCGGATGCTGTTCAGGCCACTTTTCATAGTCGGCGTCGTGCAGCAAGCCAGCCAGGCCCCACTGTTCGACGGCTTCCTCGCCTGGGCCGTAGCGCAGCGCGGCCGCGCGCATCGTGACTTCGACTGCGCGCGCATGGCGCAGCAGACTGTCCGTCTTGGTCCATTCTTCGAGCTGAGCCCAGCCTTGGTCGCGCGTCAATTCGCTCATGTTCGCATCCTAACTGCTCCGGTTTAGGAGGAGTCCATGCCATTACTCGCCCGTCTCACATTACTTGCCCTGCTTGCTGCCCAAGCCTCATGTGCAAGCGTGCGGGCCGGATGGACGAGCATGATGAATGACTCGCTGTCGGGCGAAGTTGCACCCAGCTTGATGGGCCAGGCCTGGATCGACGACGCGGGGATTGACGACACCCCGCGCAACTTCCGAGTGCAGCCCGGAACGGTCGTGGCTTTCTTTCTGCCCAACTGAGGCCCGTGCGTCGAAGAAATGCCCGGTCTCGTTGAGGCCAGCCAGCGTCACCCAGAACTGACTTTCATCGCCGTCACCGAAGCCGAACGCGGCGAGGCAGCCATGTTCCGCACCGACTATGGCATTCCTTTCCCGGTGCTCGCCGAAGCCGAGGCCTCGCGAGAAGCATGGGGCGTGGACTTCATTTGGGGCGACAGTGTTTACTTCGTCGGCAAAGATGGCCGCGTGGTCTCGCAAGGCTTCTACGACCTCGAAGCCGTGCTCATGCTGCACGCGGCCAACATCAACTTCTAGGCCTACTCAGCCGCTTCTGGCAAGACCAGCAAGTAGGAAGCCCGCTCGGGTTTGAGGTACTTGGCTGCTTGTTCGTTCAAGAACGAGAGCTCCAAGTTCTCAAAGGAAGCCAGCACCGTCGAACTCGCTTCCAAACTCGACGGGCGTGATTGCGCTTCCGTCAACGCATCGAGCCAATAACCATTGGTGCGCCGAGCATCGCGCAGTTGCTTCAGGATCGGGGCGACCAAACGATCGATTTCTTCCTGCGTGACGCCTGATTCCGCGAGTTCGCCGGCGACACCTAAGCTCGCCTGAAGTAGCTCTTCCGCCCCCACGGGGTCTCCCGCCGCTTGAATCAGAATCGCACCTAGGCCTAGCCAGGTCTGCGAGCTCTCGGCACCCGCCGACGGCGAATACGCCGCGCCAAGTTCTTCGCGCACGCGCAGTCGCATGCGATCGTCGACCACGCTTCCGAGGAAGGAAAGGTGACGCCGCGTTCGGTCATCGATGCCATCGGTAGTCGGGAAGAGCAGAATGAGATTGGCAATCTCGTCTTCCGTATCGATCTCGCGCGACATTTGCAGGCCTTCCGCGATCCTCGCCTGTGGCATGACCGCAGGCAGCATCAGCGCTTCTCGTGCTGGCATCGTGCCAAAGGTACGGCCGACGGAGAGCTTCACTTCCTCCGGATCGACATCGCCCACAATGGTGATTTCGATCGGCGCCTCGGCCAGCGGGCCCTGCAGTGCAGCCTGAAGCTTTTGCATGTCCATGGCGGCGAGTGACTCCTGAGTTGGGAAGAGTTGGAAGCCGAGCAGCGTGGCGCGGTCGTCCTCGAGCAGCAGCTCGGGAAGGAAGTCGAGCAGCAGTGGCCCTTGCGCCGAATGCTGGAACTGTTCAAAGATCAATGGGATCTGGCTTTGGATCAAGGGCAGCAAATCGGGACGATAGCCCGGCGATTCCAGCATGGCCTGCATCAGTTCAAGCTGGAAGAGCAAGTCCTCGGCGGTGGTCGCACCACCAAACTGGAAGGCATCCTCGCCGATCGCAAAGCCGGCGCCGACTTGCTTGCCTGCGGTCAAACGGCGCAAGTCATCGCTGTCGTGCTCGACCAAACCGCCTCCGGAATAGAGCGGCCCAGCAAGCATCATGAGATCCGCCCGGCCTTGCGGAAGCGCGAGCGCTCCGCGCCCGACGCGAATCGAGACCAGGACCTCCTTCTCGCGGAAGTCCGTCTGCTTCAGATTCAGCAGCACGCCGTTTTCAAAGCGCACCAACTGCGAGCCGGTGGCTTCATGTTCCACTTCTTGAACCGGCGTCGCGTAAACGCGGCCCTCACTGCCATAGGCCCATTCCCGGCGCGCCACCTCCACCGAGGGTTGAATCTTGCGTTCCTTCGCGCGCGTCACAATCTGACCAAGATCCTTCGCTGGGTCTGCGATCTCGATTGGTCCCACACAACTAACCGTCAGTGTTCCGCCGCGCCATTCTTCGCGCAGCGCCTGCAGGCAATCATCGACTGTCAGCGCTTGCAGCGCCGGGCGGAACAACTCACGGTCAAACACCGCCGAGGTCGGTACAAAACCTTCCTCGATTTCGAGCAGGATGGCTTCCCGCAAACCGGCACTTGGCGCCGTGGCCTCGCGTTCGACGGCCTCATCCATTCCGCGCAACCAGTCCGCGCGCACTTCATCCAGCTCTTCTTGGCGGAAACCGAAGTTCAGCGCGCGCCTTACTTCGACGTACGCTGCCTCCAAGGCTTCGCCGTAATTCTCGGGCGTACTGACGACATCCAAGTTGCCGCCAGTAAGCAAATCAAATTCGCCCGCTTCGCCGAGAGATGCCCCCAGATAGGGAGCATCCGGCTCTTTGACCAGCTCGGAAAAACGCAGATTGACCATCGCGTGCGCCAAAGCGCTCGTCAACTGACGAATACGCTCGGCCTGGCTATCCGGGGTATCCGGCTTCGGGCGCACCTGCGCCAAACTCATTTGCATCGTCGGCAACTCGCGATTCTGGACGGCGAGGAAGGGCTCCTCGAAGTTTGGCGTACCCGGATCTGGCTCGACATCCACTGCCATCTTCGGCACAGGAACATTGCCGAAGTACTCCTCGATCAAACCGCTCGGGTCGAATTCACCTAAGTCCCCGACGACCACGAGGCTCATGTTCTCGGGGCGATACCACTTCTGATAGAAAGCCCGCACCGACTTCGCGTCAAAAGCGTCGCGCGCTTCTTTCGTACCGATTGGCAGCCGTTCGGGGTAAAGCGTGCCCGCATATTGCTTGCCGAGCATTTCGACAAAAGCCCGGAATCCCGCCGAGTCTCGCTCGCGTTCTTCGCCATCGATCACGCCTTTCTCGGCCTGCACCTCTTCCTCGGCAATGGTCAATCCGGCTGCGAAATCGCGCAGCACCAACATGCCCTCGCGCAGGGTCTCGACATCGTTCTCCGGCAGATCGAGCTTGTAAACCGTCTCGGAAAACGCGGTGTGGGCGTTGGTGTCGGCGCCAAAGCTCATGCCTTGCTCCTGAAACCACTCAATCAGAGTTCCGGCCGCGAAGTTCTCCGAACCGTTGAAGGCCATGTGCTCAAGGAAGTGAGCCATGCCCCGCTCGCTCTCCGTTTCCGACAAGGAGCCCACGTTGACATGTAAGCGCAGATAGACGCGCTCTTGCGGTTCGGGGTGAGCCGCCCATGCCCAACGCACGCCGTTGTCGAGAGCGCCGTAATGAATGCGCGGATCGCTTGGCAAATCGGAAGCCTGGTGCGCCCATTCCGTCGACAGCTCGGCGGTGACCGGCTCTTGCGCGTTCTCCTTGCTTGCGCCGGTCTCTGACTGCGGCCCCGTCTGCGTCTCCGTCGCCGACTTGACTTGATCCGGCGACTGGCAGGCAAAGATCGAAACACCTGCCGCCAGGGCCACGAGCTTGGCGAGGATCTCGAATGGGAGTTGGATCAAACGACGCATCCCAGCATTCTAGATCTTGCCGCTAGGCTGGGAGCATGCTCTGGTTCCCCCGCCTCCTTCCCCTGAGTTGCGTGCTCTCGCTGGCCCCGCTTAGCCTCGGCACATCCGCACTTGCTTCCACCCCGGCTTGCTTGACCGCCCCGCCCGCGCAGCAAGAAGCCGACCGCGCTGCGACCACGGTGGAATTGATCGCGCAGTACCAGGCCGACGCGGGTGCACTCGGCCGACTGTACAACTTCCCCTTCTCGGAACGGCGCACCGACGACTTTCGCAAGCTCTACCAAGCCTGGTTGAGCCGACTTGATGCAGTGGACTTTGATGG
The DNA here is from genome assembly GCA_040264055.1 of Planctomycetota bacterium. Classification (GTDB taxonomy): domain Bacteria; phylum Planctomycetota; class UBA1135; order UBA1135; family UBA1135. The sequence goes on along the minus strand of JBDQJC010000013.1, from coordinate 34,926 downwards.
ACTCAATCGAAGCCAGCGAATCGACTGGCATCTCCTGCACGATATGGTCAAGGATGACCTCGCTCGCCTGGAGATCGATGCCGACCGCGAAGCCGAAGTCCTCCCGCTGATCCCCGATTTCGGTCCCTTGCTGGAGCGACTGCATGGCCACGCCGACCGCCAGTTTGCTGATGGGGAAGCGACGGCGATTGCCTTTGAGGCCATGCGCGAAGCCCTCGTCGCGAAACGCGAGTCGGTGAAAGAGGCGGGCATCGAAGTCGATGCTTCCTTGGGCCGACGCGCCGGCGGCATGGTGCAGCAACTTCGCCGCAGCACTTCGTCTTGGTATCGCTTTTACTCGCAATACGACCCGGAGTTCACCTGGTGGTGCGAACAACCCTGGTCGGGATTGGAGAAAGAGTTACGCGGCTACGCGACCTTCTTGGAGCAAGAGCTGGGCGGCGTCCGCCCGGGCGACACCGACACCCTGGTCGGCGACCCGATTGGCCGCGATGCACTGCAAGCGGCGTTGCTTGCCGAGCGCATTCCGTATACACCCGAAGAGCTGATCACGATTGCTGAACGCGAGTTCGCTTGGTGCATGGAACGGCGCCGCAAAGCTGCGGATGAAATGGGCCTGAGCGGCGATTGGGGCGCGGCGCAGGAGGAAGTCAAAAAGGCTCACCCCGGCCCGGGAGGGCAGCCGCCAGTCATCAAGATGCTGGCCGACGAAGCCGTCGCATTCTTGGAAGCCCGCGACCTAGTCACCATCCCCGAGCTGTGCAAGCAAGTCTGGCGCATGGACATGATGTCGCCGGAACGTCAGAAGTTCACGCCCTACTTCACCGGCGGTGAAGTCGTTTCGATTAGCTACCCGACCGAAGGCATGGAGCACGCCGACAAGCTGATGTCGATGCGTGGCAACAATCTGCACTATTCGCGCGCGGTTGTGCATCACGAACTGATTCCGGGCCATCACCTACAAGGCTATGCCGCACAGCGTTGGAATACCCAGCGCCGCAGCTTCCGCTCGCCCTTCCTCGTGGAAGGCTGGGCGCTGTACTGGGAAATGCGCCTCTGGGATCTCGGCTTCCCGCAAACGCCGGAAGATCGCATCGGCATGCTGTTCTGGCGCTCCCACCGTTGCGCACGGATCATCTTCTCGCTGAACTTCCACCTTGGAAAGTGGTCACCCGAAGAGTGCATCGACTTCCTGGTCGAGAATGTTGGACATGAGCGCCGCAACGCAACCGCCGAGGTGCGCCGCTCGATTCAAGGCGGCTATGGACCGCTCTATCAGGCCGCGTACATGACCGGTGGGCTTCAACTCTTGGCTTTGCACAAGGAACAGGTCGAAAACGGCGCCTACAGCGAACGCGAGTTTCACGACGCCGTCTTGCGGCAAAACTCAATCGCGATTGAGTACGTTCGCGCGGCCCTGTCCAGCACGCCTTTGACCAAGGACTTCCCGGTCAGCTGGCGCTTCGCGGATTAAGCCGCCACCTCGCGCAGAATCCGAATCAAGATATTCCTAAGTGCATGCAGCGTGATCGGCCCGATCACGCTGCCCGTGCGCTCATATGTGATTCCAAGATACAGACTGCATGCACTCATGATTGCTGCGGACCAGGCCAGATCGCCTGTGCTGCTGAAGTAATCCCATGGATTGATGAGGTGCACCACGCCAAACAACACGGCTGCCAGGATCAAACCGAGGCCAAACTGCGTTGCGCCAACACGCCAGGGGCGACCAAACACCTGATTCCAGCGTGATTGCACATAGCCGCGAAAGAATAGTTCTTCGCCGACTGCGCTGAGGCCAACAATCCAAATCAACTCGGGGAAAGCGCGCGGCCAAGGAATCACGCTGAACCAAAGCAGGCCGAGTGCACTGAGTGCTGCGAGCACCGCTTTCGGTCGTGTTGCAAGAACGGCCGCCCCCCCGCGACATCCGAAGAATCCCCAACTGAGGAAGACCAGTGCGAATCCCATGGTCACCCGCTCGCCAATCTCGCCTTCGACACGAAAACCAGCAGCAGCAAAGAGGAAGAGGCCGGCAAGCACTCCCAAAATCAAGCGCGTGTCATTCCAGAGCCTCAGTTGACAGAGTTTCCAAATGTCAATCGGACTCATCCACGGTGCTCGCAAACCGTGGCCGATCTGCGACAAAAACCCTGCGCGCGAGAAACCCAACTGGGAGAAAGACATCCTCGCACCGCGCAAACCAATCAGGGCTGCGACGGCAAAGCAAAGGCCAGGACTAAAGACCCAGCCTTATGCGGCCTCGTTTTGACCCAGCGCAGTCAACGCGCGGAAAGCTCGAAAAGCCAGATGGGCAAGCCCGAACAACAAGCTCGACTCGAAGAACACGAACAGCGGGATCAGCCGCTAGGCGCGCCGCTGCGAATTCACTCGTCACCCTCGATAGGATCATCGATTGCAGCCTGCATCAAAAATGTCCCCAGCACGCGACCGCCCATGGGCGTATCGCAGACGCGCATCAGCTCCCAGATCATGCGTTTCTGGCCGGGGTCGGCAATGCTGCCGGGCTTGTTGCGCCAAAGGCCGAAGCGCAGCCCACCTTCGCCGGAGTGGTCAACGTGGCGGTGGTAGATGAAGGCGTCTATTCCATCGAGCGATTGCACTTTGCGCCAAGCCAAGGCGAAAGCCACGGCCTGGTCGCGCTCGCCGGTGTCGTCATCGCGGCAATGAAAACCTTGCTCACTCAAGATGACGCGCCGCGGCTTGCCTTGCCAAAGCAGTTCTTCGCGCTGAAGATAGGTGGTCAGAACTTCTAAATTGCGAAAGGTGATGCGCGGTGAGTCTTCTCGCGGAAGCGCCGACTCGTCCTCCCAGAATCGGCAATCGAACAGATTCTCGGGGTAAGGGTGATAAGCGAGGTGCCAAGCGAAGTCGCCGCCGGCACGCGCACGCTTGGCGAAAGCATCCACGAATGCACGGCCGCGACAGGATTGCTGCGCGCTTCCAGCAGCAAAGCGCGCTTGCCAATGATGCTCAAGGGAAAGATAGATCCGCGCGTCCGCATGGTGCACGCTGACGACTTCGTGCACCGCGCGCACCGCCGGCTCATAAGCGGCAACCACCTCGTCGATTCCGGCCTCGCCGAGGTTGTACCACCACCAGTGCGAGTTCACTTCGTTGCCGACAATCCATCCGCGCACGGTGCCGACTTGGCTGTTCGCGCCATAGCGTTGCGCAAGAACTTCGATGACCGCGCGAAAATAGTTGGCCCCGGTCTCGTCGAGCACCCGAAACGCGCCAAGCGCATTCGGCGCCTTGGGGTCGTAGCGTGGATCAAACTGCAGCGCATCAATCGCGGGGTTGTGCGTCGCGCGCGCCAGCAAGATGAAGTTCAACTCGACATCGGCTTCCGCAAGCGGGCGCACCTGGGCATCGAGTCCAGCAAGCGCCGCCGCCGAAACCGCCCAACCTGGCGCAACTTCCGCCTCGCCTTGCTCCGGTCGCAGCGGTGCGCCTTCCGTGAGCGGCCGCAGCAGATGCCCGAGCTGCACATTCAACGCAGCATGCGCGATGCCCAATGCCAATGCATCGTCGACCATCTGAACCTGCAGCCCTTTCTTCGAGCGTGCCTGCTTGGGCACTTCCGACAACGGCTCTTGAGCCCCGCCGATTCCGGCCCAGAGGAATGCCAGCACGACCGCGAGCGAAGGACGCATCTTCCCATCCTGCCCGCCGCGCGCTCTGCTCGCTAGGCTGCATCCATGCCCACTCCCTCGACTGTCGCCGTGATTGGTGCCGGAATCTCCGGCCTGAGCTGCGCATCGGCTTTGCAGGCACAGGGTGTCAAGACCGTCGTCTTTGACAAAGGCCGCGGGGTCGGTGGCCGTACCAGCACGCGGCGCGGACCGGCCGAAGCTGGCCGCACCGAGCCGGATCCAGCGCGCGGTTGGGATCACGGAGCGGTTTGCTTTCTTGCAGAAGACCCGCGCTTCATCGCGCAAGTGGAAGCCTGGGCGGCTCGCGGACTGGTTGCGCCTTGGCCACTCTTTGAGCCTCCGCCCACCGGCGAAGCGGGCTCGTGGGTAGGAACTCCCGGCATGAGCTCGCTCGCTCAGCATCTGGCTGCCGACCTCGAAGTCCGGGTAGGAAACCGAATCGAGCGGCTGGAAGCTCATGCCAAGGGTTGGATCCTGCACAGTTCCGAGCATCCGCCGAGCACGCCATTCGATGCGATCGTGTTGACGGCTCCGGCTCCCCAGGCTCACCGCCTGCTCGAGCCGGTCGCGCCGCCGCTTGCGGAGCTCCTCCTAGCAGTCTGGTCGCAGCCCTCTTGGGCCTTGCTTGCGGTCAGCGAGCCGCTCGAGAATCCGACACCACTACGGCGCATCGGACCGGGCCACCTGCCCGACGGAATTGCCAGCCTGACCTGCGAGGACACGAAACCGGGGCGTCTCCGCCATCCCGATGGCATGCGCTGGCTGCTGCAAAGCAGTGCCGGCTGGGCGCAACAGCACTTGGAACGGCCGGCTGAGGAAGTCGTCGCTCTCCTACGCGAAAAACTCGCGGAGGCGATCGGAGTGCCGGTGAGACAGGCGAATGCTCACCTTTGGCGTTACGCGCGCGTACATCGCGCACTAGGGCGAGACTGCGTCGTGGACACCGCTTCTGGCTTGGTGCTAGCCGGCGACTTCTGCCGCGGCGACGGAGTCGAGAACGCGTGGCTCTCGGGTCGTGCTGCGGCAGAAGCGCTGCGAACGGTCCTATAAACCGTCGCTCAAGTGGGCCTAGGCGTCGCCGCCGCCACTCGGGAACTGGAAGTCACGATCCATGATCGTCTTGCGGCCGTCCTTTTCGGCGCGTGCGATCGCGTCATCGCAGAGTTGGCGGATCAGGCCGCTCAAAGCAGGCGCTGCATTACCGGAGGTGTTCATACCGGACTTCGTCTTGATGTAGTTTTTCAACTTGGACACGACGACAAGAACTTCGGAATCACTCATGACTTTCTCTCTTCGGGTTGCTGGGTGGCCAGGGTGCAAGCGCACCGCCGTACGGCCGGTAAATCGAGTGTAGAGGCATTGAGCGGCTCCGCACACGCCCGATTTCCTTCTCAGCCAGAAAGAAAACGTGGATTTGCTGTCAACTTGGCCATGCTGAACAGGCTGAATTCCGCACGGAGAGGCTTAGGGCCAGTGCTGATCGATCAACTCAAGTCCTTTACTAGAAACGAGTTGCCAGTCATCGGCCAAGCCGCGCCAGACATGCAGCAGATCGCCCAATTCCGCGTCAATCCGCGAGAAGGCCTCGATCACGAGCCAGCCCTGGTAGCCGATTTCTTGCAGAGTTTTGGCCACATCGGCGAAGTCCACCTGCCCAGAACCGGGCACTCCGCGGTGATTCTCGGAGAGCTGAACATGCTGAATCAGCGGCCCCACCGTGCGAATCGACTCAGCCAGATCGTGCGCTTCGAGGTGCGCATGATGGGTATCCAAGACGACACCGAGCTGTGGATGGCCGGCCATGCGCACGATTGCTGCGGCCTGTTCAATCGTGTTCGCGAGCCGACTTTCAAAACGATTGAGCGGCTCGATCAGGATCCTCACGCCTGCGTCGGCAGCCAGATCGGCGGCCGCGGAAAGGCTCTCGGCAGAACGCGCGACCTCCTCGGCTTGAATGGGTCCGGGGAAGTGTGCGTAGGCCTCGTGCACCGGGCCGGCGAGAATCTCAGCGCCTAATGCACGACTACGGTTGGCCAGCTGCCCAAGTCGCTGGACCGCGCGCGCCCGGGTCGCCGCATCGGCCGAGGCCGGATCTTCGTCGACATTGAGAAAGCCCACCGCGGTGGCCTGTAAACCGAGCTTGTGCAACTCTTCGCCCAGCCAGTCGTAGTGCGCGTCGTCTTCCCCGGCGGCAACCGGGACTTCGACGCCGTCGTAACCCATCGCCGCAAGCTCGGCGAGAATCGGCAGGTGACGCGGCTCGACGAAGGGTGTCCAGAGCAGCAGGCTGATTCCCTTCTTCACTTTTCGCCCTCGCCCTTATTGAGGCTGCTTAGGTAGGCAACGAGATGGCGAATGTCTTCGTCGGCGAGCACTCCGCCCATCGGCGGCATCGGCGACACGCCGCCGGCGAAGCCTTCGGCCAGAGTTGCGTTGGGATCGAGCAGGGAATCGAGCAGCTGATCGGGCGTGAGCCGAGTGCCCACGCCATCGAGCCCCGGCCCGATCAATCCGCCTTCACCAGCCAAGCGATGGCAACGCAAGCAAGAAGCAGTCGGGTTGTTGCGGAAGACCTCTTCGCCTTGAGCCGCATCGCCTGCTTGCAGCATGCTCGCGCGGCGTGCGCCGGCATCGCGGCCGCGTGCTTCGCCGACCCGGCGCGCTAAGTCTGCGGCAAGCGAACCGCCGCGGATCTCGGTCAGGCTGAGGTCATCGTAATAGGCCGTGCCGCTGGCCCAACCCCAACCGCCAAACAAGCAGTTGATGCTGACGCTGCGTTGGCCCGCGCCGGTTTCAAACTCGACTTCGACGCGCTGCCAATCCGAATCGCCGCGCACCGCGGCGGTGACGGTTTGGCCCATGGTGTGCACATTGAGCAGCGCCCCCATGCCATTGCGAAGTGAGGCCAGACCCTCGGTGCGGATCCAAGCCGAGAGCCGGTAGCGGGTGCGCGGTTGCACGGCGACGTCTTGGTACCAGCTGGAATCGGCGCCGTCGGTGGATTGGATTTTCAGACACATCCCGGAACCACGGCCACCTTCGGACCAATGATGTTGCGCACTGCCCGAGTAGGTCCGGACACGCCAATTGGCTGGTTGAAAGCCGCGTTCGGTTTGCTGCCCCTCGATCCGACCGGCTTCCATATTTGGATTCGCGAATAAGTTGGGCGCCGCCTCGCCTTCGAGCACACGGTCGCGTTCGAGCAGCGGCATCAAGCCTTCGAGGAAGCCGGGAGCATGCTGCATGCCGGCGAGCGCGAGTGCGTCGAGCAGGAAGGGATCGTCCTTCAGATCAGGAAGTACAGCGGCGACGCCGAGAAACTTGCCCAGCTCGCGCGACTCGGGCATGCGCGCCGCAGCCAACCAGGCTGCACGGCGCAATCCAGCGTCCGGCGCAAACAGGAGGTTGGAGGCCTTCAGAAGATCGCTGCTGGCTTCACTCGCAGGTAGTTCGCGCAAAGTAGCGCGAACGATTGCCGGATCGCTCGCGCGCAATCCGGCGAGTGGGCCCTCTTCAGACGACCGCATCGCCGCCGCCGAACGGAACATCAACGGAATCAGATGCACGCGTTGGCGGTCGCTCGTGCTCGGCCAAGCCTCGAGCATCGCTGCCGAGTAGCGCGAGGGCGAGAGCTGCGTCAGCAAACGCTGCGCTTGCATGCGCCAGAATCGATTCGGGTGATCGAGCGCGGCGATCCACTCTGCAGGAGCCGCGCCGCCCAGTTGCGGCGCAGGCTCCGCTTCGGCTGACACGGTCGGCACGATGCGCCAGATGCGGCCGCGCTCGCGATCGCGCAGCGGGTTGACATGCGCGTTTCCGGGGCCAGTTTCGGCTTGGAAGCCACCGCTGCGTGGATTCGGCGTCGGGTTGTGCTGCACAATGAACTCGCACCAGTCGGCGATCCAAACCGCACCGTCGGGACCGACCTCGGCTTGCACCGGGCTAAACCATTCCTCGCTGCTTGCGACCAAATTCCAACCGCCTTCGGTGCGATAGCTACTGCCAACCGGAACGGCTTCGGCCATCGAGACCAAGTGGCCGGTCGGTTCACAGATCAACGCCGTGTTCGCGGGAATGTGCGGCGGTAGCGTTGCGCTCGCCGTGAAGTTGTGGCCGGCCGCTGCGGTGTAGCCGCCGAACACATCGACCTGACGTAGATAGGGCGACAGGTGGTGCAAGCGCGAGAAGCCCATGATCAGCGCGGCGCCAGTCGCTTGCGGGTCGAGCGCGCGCAGCTGGTGTTGGGGCAGCCCGATGTGGAAGCTCGGGGCGCCATTCGCCGTCGAGCCAAACAGCTCGCCTTCTGGATTGAAACCGAAGCCCCAAGTGTTGTTGGTGAATCGACCGACCGGCTCGAGCTTGCTGCCGTCGGGTTTGAAGCGGTAGACGCCCATGGTCAGGCGCACGCGTTCGCCTCCGACCTCGCCGTCGAAAGCGGAATAGCCCACTGCGCCATAGATCCAGCCATCGGGGCCGAAGCTGAACGAGGATGGCCCCGCATGCGTGTCGCCGCGGCCGAAGCCGGAAAACAGCGTCTTGCGCGCATCGGCGCTTCCGTCGCCATCTTCATCAGCCAGATAGATCACATCCGGAGCCTGCGCGATGATGACCCCCTTGCCCCAGCGCGTGATCGCGGTCGGAATGTTCAAGCCCTCGGCGAAGGTCGTGAACTTGTCCGCCTGGCCATCTCCGTCGGTGTCCTCGCAAACCGTGATCTTGTCTCGTCCAACACCATCGGCGTTGACTTGGTTGGGGTAGTCCGTCGATTCCAAGACCCAAAGCCGACCGAGTTCATCCCAACACATAGCGATCGGATTGGTGATGTCCGGCTCGCACGCAAAGAGCTCGATTCGGAATCCAGCCGCGGCCTGCATGTGCTGCTGCGCCGCCGCCGGATCCAGTGGCAACTGGTACTGCGGCTTCGGATCGCGCCGCTCGTAGTTCGGCACCGTGCCCTCGTCGCGGTAGCTCAACGCCGGTAGCTCGCCCGCTGCGCGCCAAGTCGCAGCCGCATCGTCGCCGGCCGCCCAAACGATGCCGCGCTTTAAAACCTCGACGAAGGCTGGTTGCGACCAAGTGCGTTCATCGTGCCCCGACGCGGTGTAAATGACCCGCCCCGCACCTTGCTTGCGCACCCACATCCAAGGTTCGCCGTCGCGGGTCGTCAAGACTTGCCGCTGATTCGATTGGTGCTCACTGTGCACATAAGTCTCGTCCCAACTCGTAAACGCTTGCCAATCGCTCGTCACCGGGTGCGTCGCATCCACCACGGTTTGCGTGAACACTTCGCCGCCATGCGAAGCGAAACGCGCGCCAACGAGTCGCCCCCACATGGAAGAATCGGGGAAGCAGGCCGAAGCGCAATGCACCGCAAATAAGCCGCCGCCGCCATGCACCCAGCCTGCCAGCGCAGATTCGTTCTCGGGCGCGATTTCCAGATGGTTCGCGTACACCATCAGAACGTCGTAAAGCGCGAGGCGCTCCGGGGTCAGGGCTTCGACCTTCTCTTCGTAATCGACCGCGATGCGCGCGCGGCCGAGTTCGCCATAGACCTGATGCAGCCGCGCTTCGGGTTGATGGTGGCCTCGGTCACCCAAGAAGAGCACCCGCAGGCGGCCGTCCACCTCCACTTGCGCCGCTGACCGTGCCTCCGGAGCGAAGCCGGCAAGGGCGAACAGCATCGCCAGAAGCGTAGGAACCGAATGGAACAAGCAGAGCATCGCCTGCAAGCTACCCGCGACCCCGGTCACAATCGCGACCATTTCTCCCCCTAAATGCGACGATCCTGTGCTAGCTTCGAAATTGATGCGTGCGCGCCGTGCGCTTTGTCCCTTTCTCCCCTTTTCCCTCAATCGCGTGCTTCTAACTCGCTCTCTTCCCGCAGGTCACTGCGCCTCCCCAACAACTCGCTCCCTACGGAGTCCCAAAGACCCCGCCGGTTACAGCGAGCAGCCTGTTTCGCTCGCAGAATGGTCTCGCGACACTCGAAGCGTTCGAAACGTACGTAGTAGCAAATGGCGACGCACATGTAATTGGAAGTAACTTTCTCGACGACACCACGATTACCGGCTCGGGGCAAGGCCCCAACTTGGTCCTAGACGGCTGCTCGTATTCCTCGGCGGGTTCCGGCATTCAATGGAATGGCCAAGCATGGTTCGGTCAGACTTCGAAGAATATTTTGGGCAACAACGATGCGTTCTTCATCGATTACGATAACCCCCAGGTTAGCATCAGGTTTACCTTGAATGCCTACGATGGATTCGGCGATTCTTGCGACGTATTTGCCTATGACTCTGCAGGAAACAGCGTGGATTCTGTCATCGCGTTTTTTATGCCGGACGGGAACCCGCTTCCAGTTGCATTGAGCGGTTCAGACATCGTCCGGGTCGAAATTACCAGTGGCTACTCATATCCTTGGACCGGGATCTTCGACAATCATGAGTTTGACTTGGGTTTCGCTCTATCGATTCCAACGCTTCAATCTGGCGCGGAAAATAGCGTAAGTACGAGTCGAGGCGTCACCGGCACAACGGTGCTCGTCGCTTACTCTCTCGCCGGTGGCGGTCCAACCAACACTCCATTCGGCGTGATGGATTTGACGCTTCCGATTCGTCAACTCGCGCCGGAGAGCGTCGATGTGAATGGCGAGACATCTGCGAGCGCTTTCATCCCAGGCAGGGCCGCGGGTATGACCGTTTGGGTGCAGGCTCTCAACATCACTGGCCCTGGAGTCGGAGAATTTTCCAACCAAGTATCCGGCACGATCCTGTAGTCACTGCCGATTGGTTAGCAGCGACTGGTGTCCACTAGGACCAGGAATCGACAGCCGGTGTCAGCACTAGGATTGGCGTACTCCGTCGCGTGTACGCCATGCCCCAAGCTGGCACCAGCTGCCAGTCGTTGCGGCTCGCCATCGAGACGGAGCTCAAGTTCCCCGTCGAGCACGACGACACATTCCAGCGTGCCGGGCTGGTTGGGAGCCATGACGCCCGTGCTTGCTCCCGGCTCCAGGCTGTAAATCACGACTTCAAGTCGTCCGTGCAGTAAGGGGTTGCTGTGGCTCTCGCGCCGCACCCCAGATTCCGGATCTTCCAGCAAAGCGGCTCCCATCGGGCCTTCTAGGAGCGCCGAAATCGAGCAGCCAAAGGCCTGCGCGATGTCGTAGGCCAAGCGCACGGTCGGATTCTTGCCGCCGCGCTCGACCTCGGAGAGCATGCCGACCGAGACCCCACTTCGCTCGGCCAACTCCTTGAGCGTCCACTGACGCGCCTGCCGCAGGGCGCGGATCCGGTCGGCGAGGGATTCTGGCATGATTTCACTTTAGCGAACACGGGGCCGACTGAGGCGCTAGAATCTGATCAATCGCCTAGGCATCCTCGCTAAGGTGAAAGAAAATCATGAGTCTCCGCCTCGCCATGTGGTCGGGGCCGCGCAATATCTCGACCGCGATGATGCGGTCTTTCGGCGCGCGCCCGGACAGCTTCGTCTCAGATGAGCCGCTCTACGCGGCCTATCTGAAGGCTACCGGTCTGCCCCACCCTCTCGCCGACGAGATCATCGCGACCCACGAGCCAGACTGGCGAAGAATGGTGCACCACCTCACCGGCCCGACTCCGACCGGAGCCAGTCTTTGGTATCAGAAGCACATGGCACACCATCTGCTTCCCGAGATGGGTCGCAATTGGCTCGACGAACTGACCAACGCCTTCTTGATTCGCGAGCCGCGCGCGATGCTGATGTCCTTGATCGACCGTCTCGGCGAGATTGGCATTCAAGACACCGGCCTGCCGCAGCAAGTGGAGTTGTTCCGTTATCAAGCCGAACGTACCGGCGAGACGCCGGTCGTCGTCGACTCGAAGGAAGTCTTGCTCGACCCCGAGAATGTCCTGCGCCAACTCTGCGAACGCGTTGGTCTTGCGTTCGACCCCGCGATGCTGGCTTGGGAAGCCGGCCCGCGCGACACCGATGGCTGCTGGGGTCCTCACTGGTATCACAGCACCAATAACTCGACTGGCTTCGCGCCCTACCGCGAGAAAGAAGTCGTGGTCCCTCCTGCTTACGAATCCATCGCACAAGAGTGCGAAGCCCTTTACGCCGAACTGCATCAATACCGGATCCGATGAAACAGAGCTTCAATCCACAAAACGCGGACATCCTCGTCAACATTGACGGCGAGCTTCTGCACCGCAACGAAGCCAAGATCAGCGTGTTTGATTCGCTGGTACAAGGCGGCGACGGCTGCTGGGAAGGCCTGCGCGTCTACCAAGGCAAGATCTTCCGTTTGGGCCAGCACATCCAGCGTTTGTTCCATTCCGCGAAGGCGCTGGACATTCAAGAGGTACCAAGCGAAGCGCATATTCGCGAGCAAATTCAGCGCACGCTCGAAGCGAATGAGATGCATGACAATGCTCACATCCGCTTGACACTTTCCCGTGGACTCAAGGTGACTTCGGGCATGGACCCGCGTCTCAATCAGTTTGGACCGACTTTGATCGTGCTCGCCGAGCACAAGGCGCCGGTTTACGACAAGGGTGGCTTGAGTTTGATCACCAGCTCGGTGCGGCGCTTCCCTGCCGATTGCATGGATCCAAAGATCCATCACAACAACTTGATTCAGTCGATCATGGCCAAGATTGAGGCGAACTACGCTGGCGCCGATGATGCACTGATGCTCGATACGCGTGGCTTCGTCGCTGAAACGAACGCCACCCACGTCTTCATGGTCGAAGACGGCGTGTTGAAGACCAGCCACACCGTGGCTTGCCCCGAAGGCGTGACGCGGTCGACTGTGTTGAAGCTCTGCCGCGAGCAGAACATCCCGCACGAGGTCACCGACCTCTCGCAAGCCGAGTTCTACCGTGCCGCCGAAGTCTTCTGCACTGGAACAATGGGCGAACTCGCCGCGGTGACGACCATCGACGGGCGCACGATTGCGGACGGCAAGATGGGCCCCCTGACCGAGCGGCTTTCGGGGCTCTATAGCGAGCTGACGAAGACCGAAAGTGAAGCCATCCTCGGCTAGACTGAGCGCGTGACTCGCATCCTCGCCCTGCTTTTGATTGCCCTGCTCAGTTCGCTGGGTTCCTGCGCGATGGGTCCTACCCCGGTCGGCATTCCCGTCGTCGATGACAACGGCATCGCGTACTCGTGGCAGCTCGACCGCGACGGCCAAGCATGGAGCTTGTTTGCCGAAGCCGTCGAGCAGGGCAAGGATGCCGTGATTGACCAAGGCGCCTTTGATCAAGTCCTCGGCCCGGTTCACACACCGGGCGGGGTCGCGTGGGCGCGCTCGCTCGACGGCGAGTGGACCGCCCACCAAGTCGGTGTCTCGGACACGGTTGCGCGACGCAGCCAAGGGGTTACCGATGCGGTCGCAGCGGCTTGGCTCCTGCAACGCGTCAGCCGTGGACACTCACCTGGCAACGCTGCCGACCTCGCGGCACTCGGCCGCGTCGCGCGTGCGGGCAAGTGGCCGCAGTAGACGCTTAGACGTACACGCCCGGAATCACACGCCCCTGAGCGGCGAGCGGCCGCATCCTTCGACTCGGATGCGTATGCACGAGATTGCTTGCCTTGAGCCCCATACCCGCAAGGACCGTTGCGTGCAGGTCAGCGGGCCGCACGGACAAAGGCCGCGCAAATGGAGCTTGCGCTCCGGGCTCATTGCGAGAGAGCACTGCCGCGTCATGCAGCACCACGTGCAACTTCGATTGCCCAAGCTGCATCGGCGCAGAGAGTTCGGATGGAATCAGGGCCTCGCGAACGCTCGCTTCCAGCCTTTCGCGCGTTCCGGCAAGCACAAGAAGACTTCGACCCGGATACGCGAGCTGATCGCGCGAATAACGCGCGAGAGAGAAGTCGGATCCATGCGGGAGTACCGTTTGCACAACGCGCGCGCCTCGCTCCATTTCCTTCTCAAGCCGTGCGACCTTGCCCGAACCATGCCCCTGCGTGATTCCGTACTCGAAGACGGAGCTGGCTTCGCCCTGACAGCGAAGCGGCAGCTGACCGGCGTAGGCCATGCGCTGCGCACAAGTCATTGGACCCCATTCAAGACACTGCAGGCCGCGCACCTGCGCATTGACCGGACCCTTGCCGTGAACGAGCCAAGCGCCGAGACTTGGCTCGAGCCGAGTCGTGCTGCCATGAAAGAACGCGAGTTCGTCCGCACCGGTGAACGCAGCGTCGCGACAAAAAACCATCAGCAATCGCTCGGCCCTTCGCTGCGCATGCGACCCAAGCAAGCTCGCGCGCAGCGTGGCCGGGGCTGCAAGCAGCGCCGCGGCTGCGCCAACGGAGCCGGCTGCCACCCGCTGCAGGGCGGCGCGACGCGTGATGGGCTCTGCGGGGCGGCTCATTCGCCCAGAATAGCGCGAGTGCCTGCGCAAGGGGGCCCGATCAGACTTAGCATGGGCGCATGCCACCGATCGATCCCGAACAAATCGCTGCTGCCGAAGCCATTCTGGGCATCTCGTTTACTGAGGAAGAACGAGCGATGATGGCGCCCGGACTCGAGAGCAAGGTGGCGCGCTATGACCGGCGCCGAGCTGGCGTCACGCTTGGCAATGAATGCGCACCCTTGACGACCTTTGACCCCTGGCTCGGAGCGGGCGCGCCGCACGGGGAATATCAGGCCGATGCGACTTTGACCGAGCCAGGCCCCTTGCCCCAGACCGAGGAAGACATCGCCTATGCGCCGGTTCACCAGCTCGCGATGTGGATTCGTTCCAAGCAACTTTCAAGCGAGCGGCTGACCTCGATCTACTTGGATCGAATCGAACGCTACGACGGCAAGTTGTTCGCGTGCATCACGGTGCTGAAGGAACAAGCGCTCGCGGAAGCGCGCGATCGGGATGGCGAACTGGCCAAGGGCAAGTGGCGTGGCCCCTTGCACGGCATTCCTTATGGCGCAAAGGATTTGTTCGACACCGCCCAGGTACGCACGACTTGGGGCGCCGAACCTTGGGTAGATCGAGTTCCCAACAGTGATGCCAGCGTCGTGACGAAATTGCGCGAAGCGGGCGCAGTCCTGCTGGCGAAGACCTCGCTGGGCGCGCTCGCCTACGGAGATCGATGGCTCGACAAGCGCACCAACAACCCATGGAATCTGCGACAGGGTTCGAGCGGGTCAAGCGCAGGTTCGGCTGCAGGAACAGCGGCCGGTTTGTTTGCCTTCGCGCTTGGAACCGAAACCTACGGCTCGATTGTCTCGCCGAGCATGCGTTGCGGCACCACGGGGCTGCGTCCGACCTTCGGTCGGGTTTCGCGAGGCGGCGCGATGGCACTTTGTTGGACCCTGGACAAGGTCGGCCCGATCACCCGCAGCGTGCGCGACACTCGTTTGGTCTTGGATGCGATTGCTGGCGTCGATGAACGCGACCCTTCGACGCAAGCCATGCCCCTCCGCGGCATGGACAACCGCCCTTTCCGCGACATCAAAGTCGGCCTGCGCCGCGCGTGGTTCGAGGGCCGCGGAGCTTCGGACGGGGATCGTGCCGGCTTGGCGGCGCTGGAAGAGCTTGGTGTCAAGATCGTCGAACTTGAACTTCCCGAAGGACCGCACGACGCGCTGATGACGATTCTGGATGTCGAAGCCGCCTCGGCATTCGAGGATATGACGCGTGCCAACCAAGACGACCTGCTGCAGTGGCAAGCGCCGCAAGCCTGGCCGAACACTTTCCGTTCGGCATGGATGATTCCCGCCATCGAACTCGTGCAAGCCGATCGCTATCGACGCCTCGTTGCCGAGGGCATGGCCGATGCGATGTCGGGCGTCGACGCCGTGTATGGCCCAAGCTTCGCCGGTGGCATGTTGATGCTGACCAACTTCACCGGCCACCCTTGCTTGGTCCTGCGCACCGGCATGAGCCAGCGAGGCACACCGCAAGGGTCAACGCTTTGGGCACCGCTTGCAGAAGAAGGCGTGTTGTTCCGCCTCGGCGAAGCGATTGAAGCAAAACTTGGCGTCGCTAGCCTGCGGCCCGATCTCGACGCTGCCGAATGACCGCGATCACCGCGCCGCTTCCCAAGACGGCGACTGCGTAGCCAAGGTCACCTGGATTGGCTTGCAAGGCGACGGCCGTGAGCGCAAGCGTAGCGAGCAGAAACACCCATGCCACGGTCGCGCCGCCGAGCAAAGGAATGCGTTCGGGCCCAACGCGACGCCTTTCGCGCAGCAAACCGTAAACCGCAGCGGCGGTCGAGATCGACAGGATCCAGCCCAGGTTGGTGAGTTGAGTCCGAAGATCGTAGGCATGCAACAAGAGCACCGAGAGCACCACTTGCATGAAGATCGCTGCACGCGGAGTCTCACCTTTGAATGCAAGCCACTTGGGCAAGGCCCCGTCTTCCGCCATCTTGGCGTAGACGCGCGGCCCCACCATCACCATCGAGGAAACGCTGGTCCAAAGAGCCAGCACGATAATCAAGCTAACCGCGCTCGCCCATGCTTCTCCCCCTAGCGCGCGCGCCGCGACTGCGGCAACATCGGGTCGGCCGCTGAGTTGTTCAGCGGGTGCTGCAGCAAGCACGACGGCATTCCAGCACAAGTACAACGCGATCACTGCGCTCGTGCCGATCAACAGCGCGCGCGGTAACTGTCGCTGGGGATCGCACGCTTCGCCGGCAACGTAGACCGCAGCATTCCAACCGGAGTAACTCAAGGAGATCCACATCAAGCTTGTCGCAAAGGCGCCCCAACTTGGTGCGCCAGTTGAGAGAGCTTCCCCCGCGACCTCGCTCGACGATGACCCTGTTGCGCTTGATAGAGCACTCGCGCCAACCATCACCATTGCGACGAGGACTGCCATCTTCACGCCAACCGCAATGTTCTGCATCCAGGCGCCCGGGGCCAAGCGCACGGCGTGCAGCAATCCTGCAAGCAGGATCAGTGCTGTGCCCAGCGAGTTTGCGGGAAGGAAGTCTGGCAGGCTGTCGGCTACATAGGCTTCCGCCGCGGCAGCGGCCACGGCGATCGCACCCGTAAACCCAGCGAACAAGGAAACCCAGCCAGCCATGAAGCCAGCCTGCGGATGCACCGTGCGGGCGAGAAACAGGTACTCGCCCCCGGACTCACGTAAATAACCTGCCAAGGCGCCGTAACACATGGCACCAAGAATCGCGAGCACGCCACCGACCACCCACGCGGTCATCACCCAACTGACCGAGCCTAAGTCGGCAAGTGCGAAGCCGGAAGTCGTGAAGACCCCCGCACCGATCATGTTCGCGACAACGATCGCCACCAGCGTCGGCACGCCAAGCCGACGGCGGGTCGCGCTCGCTGGCTGCACCTCGCTCAACGGCGCCGCAGGCGAAGGATGTAGTTCTCGCGCAGGCCCGGAAGCTTGATCTCTTCAATCAGTTCAAAGCCGAAGTCTTGAAGCTCGCCGATGACTTCCTCTTTGCCAGCCCGCACGTGTTCAAGCAACCATTGGCGCGTCACGCCGGGAATCCGTTCAAAGTCGACGATGATCAACTCGCCGCCCTTGCGCAGCGCGCTCCGGATCGAACGCATCGTGGCGCGCGGATACTCGAAGTGGTGGTAGGTATCGCAGATGAAAACCCGATCGACACTGCGTGAGGTTAGCCCGGTATCGTCCTCGCTGCATTGCACGATTTCGACGTTTTCCCAACCCTCGTTCTGCTTGCGCTCGTTGAGGTGATCAATCATGCCGGGTGAAATATCAACCGCGTACACCAGGCCGGTTTCGCCAACGGCTTCGGCAAACAAGGGCTCGAACAGCCCAGTGCCCGCCCCAATGTCGGCAACCGCCATGCCGGCTTCCAATCCCACCGCCGCGGTCAGCCCCTTGCGCTCGACGTAGATCTCACGACTCTCGACTTCGAATCGAGCGACGTAACTATCTACGTCCAATTCAGGGTTCAAGAAGCTGTCGTTGATGCCCGGCTTGACGCTTTCTTCAGGCGGGGCCGCACAGGCCGACAGGCCCAAGGCGAGAAGGAAGGGAAGGAATCGCATCCGCATGGCGGAAGCCTAGCAGCCGTGCGATCATGCCGCCGCTGTGCGTTTGCACCGCCCCATTCTGTTGGCCGCCGGCCTGCTCTGCCTCGCCCTTGGCGCGGTAGGCATTTTCGTGCCGCTACTGCCGACGACGCCCTTCCTGCTGCTCGCTGCGGCATGTTTTTCGCGCAGCTCGCGACGCATGCACGCCTGGCTGCTGGGCAATCGCATCTTCGGACCGATTCTGCGCGATTGGGAAGAGCGGCGCGCGATCGCTCGCCGCACCAAACTGCTCGCGACAGTCTTGATGCTGGCGTTGATTAGTTATCCGCTTGGCTTCTTGCCGATCCCCTGGCAAGCCAAGCTCGTGGCGGCAGCCTCAGTTGCAGGCGTGCTGGGCTTCATTTGGTCGCGCCCGAACTAGTCTAGATAGTTGTGCATACGTGGTGCACCCGCGGTTTCAGCCTCGCCTCGGCGGCAACTTGAGAATTCGATTACGGTGGAATGACTCCTGCTCCCTCCCCAAGTTCCCTCGGAGACTCTCCCATGATTTTGACTCTTGCACTTTCTTTGGTGCCGCAGTTCACGGCTGCACCTCAGGCAAGTTCTGCAAGATCATGTACTCGACCAGCAATGCTGGTTCTGTGATCACCTTCGGTAGCTGCACCGGTTCTTGGACCGATCTCGGCGTTCCGGTTCGCGCGTTGGCGCAGAACTACAAGTTCAATGCTGCGGGCGAAGTGAACATCAGTCGTAAGATCCCGGCAAGTGCCTGTGGCCGCATCTACGTGCAGGTCATCGACAACAACTGCCGCTTGAGCAACGTCTTCGAACTCTAGTCTGAGCACGCTGACGAACTGCGCCGCGAGGGGGTTTCCCTCGCGGCGCTTTTCGTTAGCCCAGTTCGCTCAATGCGAACACAACGGAGTGGCTAAGCCTCGATCTCGTGGGCAGGGCCCGAATCACGCGGCACGCGAATCTCGTTGATCATCGCCACCACGCCAGCAGAAGGCGGTGGCGTCAGGCGCGACACGAGCGTCGCGACCAGCAAGTTGACACACATCCCGACCATGCCGATGCCCTGTGGGGAGATCCCCCACAACCAGTTCTCAGGGTTCGAATCGGCCTTGTGCAAGAACTGCCAGTAGATGATGTAGCCGGCCGTAAAGCCGATGCCACTGACCATACCGGCGATCGCACCCGCGCGATTCATGCGCTTCGAGAAGATCCCGAGCAGCAAGACCGGGAAGAAGCTCGAAGCCGCGAGGCCAAAGGCAAGAGCAACCGTTTCGGCGACGTAACCCGGGGGGTTGATGCCAAACCACCCGGCAACCAGCACCGCAAATCCGGCGGCCGTGCGCGCCGCGCGCAACTCGCCTTTTTCGGTGATCTTCGGCATCAAGGAGCGCTTCAAGAGGTCATGGCTGATCGAGGTCGAAACCACCAACAGTAGGCCCGCAGCGGTTGACAACGCAGCAGCGAGTGCGCCGGCTGCTACCAGTCCAATCACCCAATCCGGGAGCTGCGCAATCTCGGGGTTCGCCAGCACCATGATGTCCGGATTGACCGTGAGCTCATTCGCAGCGGTACCGGTGTACTGAATCAGACCATCTGCGTTTTGATCTTCCCAAGCCAGCAAGCCAGTAGATTCCCACTTCGTGAACCAATCCGGCATTTCGGTGTAAGGCTTCTCGCTGACCGTCTCGAGCAGATTGGTGCGCGCAAAGACCGCGATTGCCGGTGCCGTCAGATACAGGATCGCGATAAACACCAAGGCCCAGCCGACACTCTTGCGTGCATCTCGCACTTTCGGCACGGTGTAGAAACGCACAATCACATGCGGGAGGCCCGCGGTGCCGAACATCAGCGCGGCCGTGATCGCGAACATATCCATCGTCGATCGTGAGCCGTCGAGGTAGGAAGCAAAGCCAAGTTCGGTGTGCAGCCCTTCGAGCTTGGACAGCAAGGACACGCCATCTGGTCCCTCGCCGCCAAAGCCCAGCATCGGCACCGGGCTGTCACTCATCAAGATCGACAAGAAGATCGCCGGTACCAGGTAGGCAAAGATCAGCACGCAGTACTGCGCGACCTGGGTATAGGTAATGCCCTTCATGCCGCCAAGTACTGCGTAGAAGAACACGATCCCCATGCCGATCATCACGCCGGTCGTCTTGTCGACCTCGAGGAAGCGCGACAACACGATGCCAACCCCGCTCATTTGGCCAGCGACATAAGTGAAGCTGACGAAGATCGCACAGATCACCGCGACGATGCGCGCGGTGCTTGATTCGTAGCGATCTCCGACGAAGTCCGGAATCGTGAACTTGCCGAACTTGCGCAGATAGGGCGCAAGCAGCAGGGCCAGTAGGACATAGCCACCGGTCCAGCCCATCAGGTAGACCGAACCGTCGTAGCCAGCGAAACTGATCGCCCCGGCCATCGAAATGAAGCTGGCCGCGCTCATCCAATCCGCCGCGGTCGCCATGCCATTGGCGATCGGCGGCACCCCGCCGCCTGCCACATAGAACTCTTTGGTCGAGCCAGCGCGACTCGCGATCGCCACGCCGATATAGAGCGCGAAGCTCAATCCGACCAAGACGAACGTCCAAGCTTGGACATCCATTAGTCTTTGCCCTCGCCGACGCCGAACTCTTCATCGAGCTTGTTCATGCGCCAGGCATAAACGAAGACCAAGACCACGAAGCTAATGATCGAGCCCTGCTGGGCGAACCAAAACCCGAGCGGAAAATGCGTGCCGGGTAACTGCCACTGGTCAAGCCAGTTGCGCAGCAAAATGCCAAAGCCAAACGAGACCGTAAACCAGATCAGCAAGAGGCTGACAAGGATGCGGATATTGCGCGCCCAATAGGCGGCTTGCGCTTCGGGGCTTAGCCCACCAGCTGGCAAACGTGTCTGCGAGTGGCGGGGCTTCGCGTCATGCGGGGGGGAATCAGACATGAGAGCACGCGGCACTTCCTCGAGCGCCGCGTGCCAGTCTGGGGCGCGTGCCGCAAGAGCGCAAGCACAACACCGATTGAGATTCTCAGACCGCGCTCACCATGATCTCCTACCGAGAGGCAAGCGCAGAAACAAGCAGAGCAAACGCTACGAAATCACCTCTCCGCAGAATTTGCTGGGGGCGATGGCGCAGATACTCCAGCAGAGCCCCGGTTGGGCAGGCATAGTGGCAGTAGGCCAGAGGCACCCACGCCGAGGCGAGCAAACTGAGGCCGGCCAAAATCAAACTTGCCATGGCCGCGCTTTGCGGAGTCCATGCCGCGAAGGGCTCCCAGCTGGCGAGCTCAATACCGCTCGAAGATGAAGCTTGAGTCAGTACCGGCAGCAAGATTGCCGCAGTCAGGAGAGTGCCGGGCAAACGACGGAACAGAGCATCGAGCTTGGGGGCAACTCTGCCGCGGGCGCGCGGCGCAAGCAACTGCTGAAGAGCGCCATGTGCACACAGCGAGCGGCAGTACGCCTTGCGCCCAAAAAACGCTGGTCCCAATATCGCGGCCACAACGAACCCGGCGAGCAGCGGCGCAGACTGCCAAGGCAATCCGTGCTGCGCCCACGACCAAGCTGCATCGAGTGACAGCAGTGCACCCGCCCCCATACCAAAACCCAAAACCACTCCGATGCGTAGCAGTTTTCGTGCTGCACGCCGACGACGAAGTGGCGTGATGAGCACGAGCAATGCAACCCCACCGACCATCCAACCCAGTAACTCGCGCGGACTCCGCGCCAGGGCCAAAGGTTCGACTGTGGTTCTTCCTTCGTTGCGAAGAACCAGTTCTTTCTCGGCCGTCGCGCGAACCGTGCGTGCAATCCCCTGACTGGTCATCGTTGCTCCGGAAACTCCCTCCACACCGGACCGACCCACCTCGAGTCCCGCTAGTTCCTCAAGAGAGCGCCCGGTAAAAGTCCTCAGGAAGCTGGAATCCAAACGCACATCACTGACATAGGGATCGTTGTCAAAACTCTCGCTCAAGACGAGGCGGATGAGGCGGTCGTCAGCCCCAAACTCGAGGACGACCTGAGTCGGCCCTTGATAGCCGGCGTCGGCAACGGCGACACCCTGTAGAGTCCAATTCCCCGGCTCCTTCGATTCCAGCAACATCAATGGAAAGGGGCCAGGCGGTGACACCCCACCAAACTTCCGACGCACCGCGCCGATGATGGCACGGCTCGTCAGAGTTGCGCCCGAGACTGCATCGACTTGCCAATCCCCAAGTTCATGCAACTCAAGGCCGAACAGCGAAGGAAGAAACTCTGGGTGGTCTGCAACCCTCGCTACGTAGCTCGCCGAGTCTGCACTACGCAAGATCAAAGGGAACGCAACTTGATCCAGTCCATCCGGAATCAGAACCAGCGTGGTTGGACCCGCCCAGCCCATGACTTCATCTCCTTCGGGCGAGGTGAGCCAAGCATTCCCCTCATCCGCCATCTCACTCAGAATCGCGTCCATTCTCTCGCCTGAACCGGATTCCGCCCACTTGCTGGCACGCTCGGTCACGAGCCAGGCGATCGCAACGATCAGCGCAAGCCGACAGAAGTGAATCAGTCGCGCGTAGAAGCTACGAGCTTCAGCTGACATGCGTCCACGCAGGCGAGGCCACCGGCGCGATCAGTGCCCACGCTCACGCGCACGACATCGCCGGCCTGAAGCGAGAGGGTGCGCAGTGGCTCGAAGCCATCTTGCGAGGGAGCTTGTTGCATATTGATCGTTGCGCGGTATTCCGCAGAACGCCCCACGCCCTTGATCTGCACCGCAATCGGCACCGTAGTACCGCGGTTTTCATGATCGCGGTAGGCCAGGCGTACGTGGTACGCGCCCGCGCTCGGAGCCGTCAGTTCAAAGATCGCCTCGGCCCCGGTATCTGCCCCGGCATAGTGGTAGCCCCAACCAATGTGACCAGCAAGGCCGTCGCCGTGCGACCAAGCGCCGATCAACTGCGCGGCGCGTTCGTCGACGATGACACCTTCCAAGCCTTGAGGGTCGATGCCGGACATCGGCCCATACGCGCCTGCCGCAACCTGCACGACATCAGGGAGCACGATCGCGCCTCGCAGGCCCGCCTCGCGACGGGCGACGCCAGGAAGCTGGAGTAGCTCATGCATCTCATCCCAGTGTTGCTCATAAACACCACGCGGGCCGATGCCTTCGCGTGCGGCAATGGAAGCCGCTTTGCCAACCACTTCCCCCATCATGCCGCAGGTGCGCATGACGCGTACCGTGCCCAAAGCTTCGTGGGTCACGCTGATGCAGCGACCGGCTAAGAAGAGATTGGGCACGTTTCTTGAGTAGAAACAGCGGTAGGGAACCGGGTAGCCATAGTCGCGGTCGACGCGGTCGTCGTGCACGGCGATCGAAATGAAGGGGTTGTCCGGGAACTTGGCCTCGTACTGTTTCTTCGGATAGTGCAAATCGATGGTCCAGGTACTCGGCACGCAACCATCCTTGAAGTCGCGCTTCTCGACCACATCGTCTTGGGTCAGGATCACATCGCCAAAGAAGCGACGCGACTCGCGCGGTCCACCGATCGCCGCCAACCAGGTCATGCGCGCATTGGCATGCTCGGCTGCGCCACCACGATTCTTCATCGCTTCGAAGGCACCATAGGCCGCGCGCAGGTTCCAATCACGAATGCCTTCGGCATCGCCAATCGGATCTTTGTCGTAGCCACTTTCCCAGAACCACTCGGCATGGAAGCGCCGCGGGTACGGGAAGTCTTCCATCTCGAGGTCGAGCGCCCAAGGGGCGGCGGAGAAACTTGTCGCTTCGTCCGCGTTCTCCCAACGCCACATATTCGACATACCCATGCGGCCATCGGGAGTCATTTCTCCCTCGGCTCCTGCGGCTGCAGCCAACCAGCCGTGACCGGTCGCATCGCAAAACAACTCGCCGCGGAACTCGACACGACGGGCGCGCCGAATATCCAAGACTTCGACCGCTTCGATGCGCGCGTCATCGCGACCAAGCTTCTCGCCGAGGCGCACCCCGTCCATGCGATGCATCAGAAATAAATCAATGTTCGGCTCGGCGCGCACCACGGCTTCTTTGTGCGCATCGCCAAACTCAAGTTCGGCACCGGGCGACTTGCTTGCGTTGTCCGCGAACTCTTCCACGATCTCGCCGATGCGCGGGTACTTGCCACGCCGCAGGTAGCCTTTTGACCAGACGCGGATCTCGCTCGATCCATTCCCGCCCAGCACGGGGCGGTCTTGAATCAACGCCACCTTGCAACCCATGCGCGCGGCCGAAAGCGCGGCCCCCATCCCTGAGTATCCGCCGCCGACCACGACCAAGTCGTAGCCTTCGTGCACCGTCAAGGCTGGGTTGCCGAGCAACTCGTCTCGCCAGACGCGAGGTGCGTCATCCGGCGGTGGGCTCGCATCCGCTTCGGTGAACAAGATCGCGTCGCAACGACCGTCGAAGCCGGTCAAGTCATTCAACTCGAGCAAGACTTCGGTGTCCGTCGAGCGAATCAGGCCGCCGTCTTGCCACGCCCAGTCGACGCCTTGCGCGCCAAACTCGGTGGGAAGCAGCAAACCGTCCACGCTCAGTTGGAAGCGCCCCGGTGCGCCTTGCGCTCCCCAGCGCGCGACCCAGTCTTTGCTTCTTACCCATACCCGCCATTCCCCGGCTCTTGGCAATTGCACCTTGGTCCAAGCTCGTTCCACGGGCTGACCCAAGCCATGCGCCAGCAAGTAGGGGGAACCCATTTCGAAGGTGAATTGGGTATCGAGCGTCCAGCCACCCAGCGATTCGAATGCTTCGGCTTCAACCAAGACCGCGGAACGCGGCTCCGGCTCCCACCCGCTTGGTGCGACCGCGGGCTGCTGAGCAGCTGCGAACGACAGGAGGAAAGTGCAGACAATCATGTCTAACGCGACCCCTGTGCGCGACGCATCGGATTCGAGCGCGACGCTCGCCCCGATCCCGGAGTCACCGGAATTCGAGTCTCCCCAATGCTCGGCGGCCAATGGTTATCGCTCAAGTCCGCATCCGCGGTCTCGAGGTGAGGGTCGAGCGTCAACCGCGCCAGGGGTTTCTCGCAAATCAACAACTTGCTGACCGACTCGTTGTTCTTGCGCCAAACCTCGGCGGGGATGCGCCGCACTTCCTCGCTTCCGTCTTCGTACTGCAGATGGAAGATCAAGGGCATCGGGATACCACCATCATTCCGAATCTCGGCAACATACCAATACAGGTCAGAAGCCAAGGTCGCTCGCTGCTTGTCATTCAAACCCTCGATCATGCTTTCCCATCGATCCACATCTTGCTCGGTGGGATCAAGAGCATCGTAACGATTGTAGAAATCAAGCAGCTCGGGGAAGCGGTCGACGCGCTTCTCCAGTTCGCGGGCGCGCAAGTTCGATAGCGCGACCGGCTCGGCATCGCGGGCAGCTTTCGCAATCTCGGCCTCAGCTTCAGGACCTTGATCGGCCAATCGATACAACTGAAGGCCGGCCAAACCCAAGTCGACGTGATCGGTGGTGAAGAACCAGTTGCGGAAGAACCAATCTAGATCGACGCCGCTCGCATCTTCCATGCTGCGGAAGAAGTCAGCCGGCTCAGGACGCTTAAACTTCCAGCGCTCCGAGAAAGTCTTGAACGCGAAGTCGAAGTTTTCGCGACCCATCACCGTTTCGCGCAAAATGTTGAGCGCCGTCGCCGGCTTGGTGTACGCATTCGGACCACTCTGCAGCAGTGACTCGGCGTTGTTCATGATCGCCACCTGGTTTTCGGAACTCATGTAGCCAACGATGTTGCGCGGGTCGCCGCCGAGCCTCGGGTAGTCCTGCTCCCATTCACGCTCGCTGACGTACTGCAAGAAGCTATTTAGGCCCTCGTCCATCCAGGTCCATTGCCGCTCGTCCGAGTTGACGATCATCGGGAACCAATTGTGCCCGACTTCGTGAATGATCACGCTGATCAAGCCGTACTTGGTGCGCGAGGAATACGTGCCATCGGCTTCGGGCCGTGGGCCGTTGAAACAGATCATCGGGTACTCCATGCCGCCACCTACGACACCATTGACCGAGATCGCGGTGGGATAGGGATACGGGAAAGCCATCCGGCCATACACATCCAAGGTATGAGCAACCGCGTGGGTGGAGTACATCCCCCACAAAGGATCGCCTTCGCGTGGCCAGAGCGACTGGCAAAGCACCGGAGTCACTTGGCCTTCGACCGCTTGCCCCATCGCATCCCACAGGAAGGCGCGTGAGCTGGACCAAGCAAAATCACGCACGTTCTCCGCTCGCCAAACCCATGTCTTCGTTTCCGGGCTCGGTGCGGCCTCGCGCACAGCATCTGACTCTTCGCGCGTCACCACCATGACCGGCGTGTCCGATTCCATGGCCTGCTCGAGTCGTTCTTGCTGTTCGTCGCTGAGCACCTCGTCCGGGTTAAGCAAGATCCCCGACGCCGTCACAACATGGTCGGCTGGCATCGTGATCGCGACCTCATAGTCGCCAAACTCAAGCGTGAACTCTCCGCTGCCCAGGAACTCTTTGTTCTGCCAACCGGTGTAATCGGTGTAGGCACACATACGCGGGAACCACTGCGCCATGCCGTAGATCCAGTTTCCATCGGCCAGGTATTCGGCGCCGGTTCGGCCGCGTGACACGCGAGTATCGTTGACTGTGTAGGCCCAATCCAGCTCAAAGGCCACGCTGGCGCCTGGCTGCAAAGTGGTCGGCAACTCAATGCGCATCATGGTGTCGACCGTGTGCGTCTTGAGCGGGAATCCGCCGACCAACTGCACATTCTCAATCGTGCAGGATCCATCGAAACTCGCTGTATCGAGTTGACGGGCAAGCGTGTTCAGCGAAGCCGCATCCAGGTCCGGAGCCAAGCTCGTCAACACCGCGTGGCTCATCGGCGCACGCTTGTTCGGCTCGACCTGCATCCACAAGTAGTCCAACCCATCGGGCGAGTTGTTGTGGTAGTGCACGCTCTCATGGCCCGTCAGACGACGCGACTCCGGCTCGATCGCGACCTCGATCTGATAATCGGCGCGCTGTTGCCAGTACTCGTGACCTGGTGCACCGGATGCGGTGCGGTAGCTGTTCGGCGTCGGCAATTCCTGACGCAGCTGACGGAATCGGTCAGCCCCTCGGTCAGGGTCTTGGGCAGCAAATACCCCGAGGCCAAGCGCGGCGGCGGCCATCAGGACATGCATCGGTTGGAGGCGGCGGAGCATGGCCCCCCCATCCTAGTGCAAGCCGGCTAGCTCAGCGCAGCTTCCAGACGGTCGAAACCCGCCGCCAAACTCGCCTCGGCCGGCCCGTAACTGAAGCGCACGAAATAGTCATACGCTCCGGTGCCCATGGAGTGAGAACCCTCTGGATTGATGTCGAAGGCCTGCCCGGGAATCACCACGACCTGTTGATCGAGTGCTCGATCCAAGAAGTCGAGTGCGGTGTTCCAACCGGACGGGAGCCTCGACACATCGCCCCAGTGATAGAAGCTGCCGCGCGCGGTTGGCGAGAGTTGCACGCCTAACTTCTCAAGCCGTGCTTTCATGCGGTCTCGTTTGCCAGCGTAGAAGCTACGCAAAACCGCAGCTTCCTGATCGGCAACGGTCGGGTTCAGCAGCGGGAGTACCGCATTTTGTACCGGCCACATGCAGCCACCGTCCAAACAGGCCGAGCAGCGCGTCATCAAATCGATGATCGGAGTGGGTGCCACAATCCAAGACAATCGCATGCCTGGGTAGCGCCAGTTCTTGGTCAAGCCGTCAAAGAGCACGACCGGGTCACGATCGACATCGTCTACATAGGCCGCTGCGGAAACCGGACCCGGCGCGTCATACACGTAATGCGCGTAGAACTCGTCCAAAGCCAAAGTAGTTCCCGTGCGTCGCGCAACCTTGACCCATTCCGCTAATTCCTCATCAGAACGGACTTGCCCGGTTGGGTTGTTTGGATTGGAAATTAGAACCGAAGCCAAGTTCTGCGCGTAGATCGCCTGCTCAAATGCGGAAGCACTGGCACGGGGATCACCGAGGCGCGGGTCAACGACCGGCACGGGCGTCGCTGCACCAACGGTTTCGAACAGTCCTTCATAGGCGGTGTAGTCGGGCGGCAGGTACCCCACAGTTCCACTACCGAGTACGGCGGCCCAGCGCGTCAAAGCCAATCGGCCACCCGGACTGATCATGACATTCGCAGCGCTGTATTGGCTGGCCATGCCCCTGCGGTAGCGCGTGTTGTAGAGCGCTGCGACGGCTTCCCGCAGTTCTGGAATGCCCGCCAAGGGCGCGTACTCATGCTGCTCGCAATCGAAGTGAAACTCCATGATCCGCGCCGGAGCGCCTTCAAGCGGCCCGGTCTCCGGAGCACCCTGCCCCATATTTGCCCAATGTCTGCCATCAGAACCGAATCCTCGCACCATCGCTTCGGAAACGGCGTGCAGAACCCCGCGGCGCGGCAGGGGGCGAAAAGCAGAGGGGAGCCCGGACGGAGCCGGGCCAGTAGCGCGGAGGGAACTCATGCCAATCGAATGGGAACGAGGGACTAAGAAGTCGGAGCCGCCGCCTGGCGGATCGCGGGCAATGCACTTCGCAGGACCTTCTGTTCGATACGCCCGCGCCGACGAGCGGGCGCTGGCATGCGCACAAGGAGGTCCATGCGCCCTGGTTCAGGGATACGTAAGGTGACGCGCGGCTCGACCGAGAGCGGGTGCAAGTCGCGCGCGCGCGTGACTTCATCCATGTACTTGCGCGCCTCGCCGAGGTATTCCTCGCAAGCATCCGTTGCGGCTTGAAGCAAAGCGCGTTCGGCCTTCTGCCAATCGTCTTCAAACTTCAAGGGCACCACGATGGTGTGCAGGATGTATTCCTGCGTGAAGGACTCATTGATGACCGGGTGGGTCAGGAAGACCGAATTCGGAAGCATCACTGCGCGACCGGAATACTGAGCGGTGTTGGCTCCGGGGCCGACTTCGAGCAAGGTGGTCGTCAGCAGAGTTTGGTCATAGACGTCGCCGCGATGACCGTTCACTTCAATCCGGTCCCCCACCCGAAAACCCTTTGCCGAACCCTCGAGCAAGGTACCACTGACACACATGATCAGCTCTTTGGTCGCGATCACAAGAGCGGCCGCAACCGCAACTGCGCCCAATGCAATCGTCGCCAGCTCTTCGGCCCAGATCACCGTGAGCCCTAGCAACAACGCCAGGAGTGTCAGATTGCGAATCTGAACGAACCAACGACGACGCAGGTCCTCGGACATGCGCTTACTCCGTCGCACACTGCTCGCAGCGAACCATCGTGCAAAGAGGATGGCCACGATGTACACGATCGTCTGGACCGTGTGTGGGGACAGCCAAGCTTCCCAGTCGAAGGCGGCGAGCAAGAGCACGCCGCGATTGTGCCCGCGACCGGCTATTCCTGGAAGCGGAAACCGTCGAAGTAGAAGGCCTCGCCAGGATCCAGATCCACCGTGACTCGAATAAACATGTCCTGGATCTGGGTCACGAAGACCGGGACCTCGACGATCTGGTAGCCCGGTCGCTGAAGATCGTGCTGGACCGTCTTCAAAACAGCACCGGTTTGGTAGTCAATCATCTGAATCGTGATTGCACCCATTCCAGGTCCACCTGCGGCTCGCACCGCAAAGGACGAACCCAGGCGAGGGTACTCCAAGTAGGCACCATCCGAATCCGTCCAAGTTGCGCTGCCACCGAAGAACTCGAATGGTGTGCCCGGCGGAAGCTCGTTATTGCGCAACAAGTCCCAGCCCCAACGCCGCCGCGGATCGGGGTTGGCGGCGTCGTTCGGGTCGAAGTAGGCGATTCCTGGATTCTGATTATCCGTCGCGTAGTCCATCGGCAAGCGGTGCCAAGCAAAGCCGGGGACATCGCGCCCAACAAACAAACCGTTTTGGCCACCGGTCACAATGACTCGGTTCTTCTCGAAGTCCGGCGCAAAGTCAAAGCAGTTGCCCCACTCAGCCGGGAAGTCGACACCGACTTTTTCCCATGCCAGCGTGGTCGCCTGCAGGTCCAACTTCAACAAACCACCGCCCCAGGTCATGGCGTAAATCATCGGACGAACCGCCATGTCGGGCGGCAACTCGAGCGCGAGGGGTAGATTCTCGAACTTCGGATACTCGGTCACTTCAAAGCTGGACCAGTCCGTCGAAAGATCGCGCAGGCTATACAGCCCTTCGGTCGTCATTACCCAAAGCAACGCGCCATTCGGACGCGAGAAGCGTGGGTCGGCATGCACTGCTTGCACGCGCGCACCGGGTGCCCAATCGATGAGATCCCATTCGAAAATGGGCGCCGCGAAGGAACCGCTATTCCGCAAATGCCACACCTGCTCAAACAGGTAAGCGCAACCAAACACGTCCAAGGTCGACGGCAAGTTCTGCGTGTCGAAAGTCGGCGAAATCGACAGGCTCTTCATCCATGGAGCAACCTGCCCTGGCAGGTTGATGATGCCATTCGCTCGGTGTAAGGTTCGAAGGCCATCGGTCGAGATCCGCGTTTCACCTAGGCTTGAACTCTTCAAGCGAGCACTCCAAATCAACGCCTTGTTGGTTCCCACTGCGTCGACGGCAGAAAAGTTGGGGCTGAGTTCCAAGGTACGCACATAGCCGGTTCCGCCTTGCGCGCCGGAATAGAGCTTATTCACCGAAATGAACCCCTGCAGCTTCGGTGGCGCCGGGGCTTCGAGGCGTGCGACGACATCGACTTGGCCACCCGAAATCATCACTCCATCGCGGAAGGAGCGCGGCGAGACTGCCGCCGGCAACTGGAATGCCATACCCGAACCCGGCAACCATTCCGCCAAGGCATCGGTCACATTGACCTTCACGTTGGCTGAGCCATAGGTCGCGGCGTAGGCAAACAGATCACCTGTTGCGTCATACCCAACCCCAACGCCGCGCACTTGCTTCGAAGGTCGCAGTTGGCGACGCCCCCACAGTTCGCCTTCATTGCGGCTGAAGTAGACGCCTTCCGATCGCGCCATCCATACCTCGCCGTTCAAGCTGAACAACGGGTCGGGCACGATGGTCATCATGCCGCGATATTCGCGACCGACCGCGGTGCGCTCATTTGGGGAGAACTCCTGCAAGAAGTCTTGCTTGGTACCCAGTTCATCCCAAGTCAAACCACCATCATCACTGCGCAACACACCCAAGACATCTGTCGCGAACGCAATCTCGGGGAAGAAGTGAAAGCTCAGGTACCAGTAGGAATCGCCGCCTGGGCCGAAGCCACCGGAAACGATCTCTTGGACCGAGGAGTAGAGCAGGGTCTGGCCCTGAATCGAAACCGGGCTGAAGGTCTGGCCGTGATCTTCCGAGCGCCAAACTTCACCGAGGTCGCCAGTGAACCAGCCAGCCGTCTCGCGACCCCGTCCGACCAGGAGCTGGCCGGAAACGGAGTAGTCTTGAGCGAATGCCAAGGCAGTGATGTGCCAGTCATCCTTATCCGTCGCCGGAGTCGCGAAGCTTCCCTGCATCGTCCAGCTCTGGCCACCGTCATCGGAAAGGTAGAGCCGGCCATTGATACCGGCAGCCATCGCGCGCGAGGGGCCCGCTGGCGCGTTGTGGTCGTAGTTGCTCACGATCGCGACCACCGCGTTGCGATCTTCTTCGCCGGTGTCGAGTACCTTCGACCAGGTCTGTGTGGCTGGATCCAGCACAAAAACGGCACCCCTATCGTTGCAGGTAATCGCCGGGGCATTCTGGCCACCGCGCGCCGTCTCCAGATCGACCAAATCTGCCTCGAGTCCAGGAATGCCGGTCGAGTACGGAGTGATCAACTGGATTTCCGCGTCGTAGCGGAAGATCCCGCGGTCGGTCGAGATCAGAAACCGGCTTTGCGCGCCATCCGGGA
Organism: Planctomycetota bacterium; assembly: GCA_040264055.1. Classification (GTDB taxonomy): domain Bacteria; phylum Planctomycetota; class UBA1135; order UBA1135; family UBA1135. The sequence continues at coordinate 3,431 of JBDQJC010000013.1, read as the reverse complement.
ACCACGAGATGCGCGTTGGGAAGCTTTGCTCGATTCCGGACCCCGTGACCACGCCCCAAGTCAAGCCCTCATCGAAGCTATGAAGGATGTTGGTTTCGTTTCGAGAAGCCAGGACGACCTCACGGGCGCCGTCGGATCGAATGCCTACCGCGACGCCAGAACACTCGGCATGAGGTGTGTGAACGGTCCCTGAGCCTGAGGTCAGGGAGCCGGCGAGGGTTGCCAGGAGCGAGAGAAACATCAAGTCGGTACGACGGGGAGAATCCCGAAATCCTACCCAGCTAGCGGCCTTCTCGCCGAGATGTCTGGGATGTCGCGACCGTTCGGCGCACCTCGACAAGGTGGCCGCAGCAGGAGGTCGCATCAAATTGACGCCACAAAACCCCGCTTCGTTCGATGAAATTCCTCGAATCCATCGAGATTACTAGTTCTCTATCTAGTAAACTTCGATGAGACTGATCTTATTCCGTGTCGGAATCTGGGCCCAATCCTTCTTCATCATCAACATCTTCGCTGGTGTCGACGTAGTCCTCGACCACCACACTGGTCGAAAGATCTTCGCGAACCCGCTCATGCAGGCTGCTTTCCGGCAGGCTATCGACGACCCGCTCAAACCTTTCGAAGGGTTGATCCACCAAGCCCAGGTGATAAACCGCATCACCTGGCACCACCATCGGATGGGTCGTCATGCCAAGCAGTACCCCATTATCGGGACTGATCAGAGTCCCCTGCTCTTCGCCAAGCAAGGTGGTATTGCTGGCTAAGATCTCGCCTTTTTGCACCAAGCTGCCTGGGGTCGCGTGGAAACGAAGGAAGCCGCCAAACTCGGCGCGAATCCAGCGTGTGCGACGAATGATCGCGCGGTAATGCGGCCGCACGCGTTCCCCTTCCACCATGCCGAGTTCGATCAAGACGTTATTGATCCCACGTAGTGCAGTCTCGACCACTGTCGGCTCGACCTTCAGCGCTTCCCCGGCTTCAAGAATGATGGTGGGGCACCCCAAATCGGTCGCGGTGCGGCGCAAGCTGCCTTCCGCACCCGCTGTGTGCATGACGAGCTCGGTGCCAAAGGCCCGTGCCAATCGTTTGACTTCGGGATTGTCGAGATCTCCGCGCACGTTCGGCACATTGGTCCGGCGCACGGCGGCGGTATGCAGGTCGATGCCATAGTCGGAGCGACCGACGATTTCCCGCAAGACCACCCCGGCCATCCGACTGGTCATGCTGCCTTCCCGCGTTCCCGGGAAACAGCGATTCAGGTCGCGACGATCGGGAAAGTAGCGGGTGTGCCGCTCGAAGCCCGCCATGTTGACGACCGGCACAAGCAAGAGCGCACCCGCCTTCAACTCAAAGGGCGGCTCGCTAATCAGCTCGCGTAGCGTGCCGGTTCCGTTGATCTCGTCGCCATGAATGGCAGCCGTAATGAACACGGTGGGCCCAGGCTCCTTGGCTCGCCAAACATGGGCGGGAATGTGTGCGTCGACCCCATCTGCACGCTGTGAAGCATGAATCTCGAGGTCGGCACGCTCGCCAGGAGCAACTTGGATGTCATCCCAGTCGCCAATGTCCTTGCGCTTCAGTTTCGCCACTTGAGTGATCCCGCTGCGGGCTACGCGCTGACTTCCGGCGGCGGCATCTTCGGCAAGGTGCGCATGCGGCGTCGCTTGCGCTTCGGATTGCTGGTGATCAGGTCCTTCATCGTGGCCGTCTTGCCAAAGCACAGCAGTCGATCGTCGGCTTCGATGACTCGACTTCCGCGTGGGTTCGGGATCACCGAGGTTCCTCGCTGCAAAGTCAGGACGGCGATGTCGAGATCGCGCAATCCGGATTGCTCAATCGTCTGGCCGACGAAGCGTGAGCCCTCGGGCACGTGCAACTCTGCGACCCCATAGCCGGTGCTCACCGTCAAACGCTGACGGATATCCAGCTCGGGGAAGTTCACCTGATCGGCAATGTAGTCGATGATTTCGCCAGCAATATCGAGCTTGGTGACCCCTTCGATGCCCTCGAGACCAGGCGAGGAGTTAACTTCCATGATCTGCGGGCCATCGTTGCCCTCGAGCATGTCGACCCCCGCAAAGCGCAAGCCCAGAATCTGCGCAGCACGTACTGCAGTGCGTTCGTACTCCGGCGAAAGTTCGTACAACTCAGTCTGGCCACCGCGGTGCACATTGCTGCGAAACTCGTTGCCTTGCGCGACACGTCGCATTGCGGCGACCACTCGGTCGCCGACTACGAGAGCACGCACATCCTTGCCGCGACTCTCGGCGACGAACTTTTGCAGTAAGACGTTCTGGTTTGCACTTTGCAGAGTCTCGATGATCGCTTCCGCGACCTTGATCGTCTCGGCAAGGATCACACCGACACCCTGCGTGCCCTCGAGCAGCTTGATGACGATCGGCGTGCCACCGATCCGCTCGATGGCCGGCAAGATGTCATTGCGATCACGCACGAAAGTCGTGTTCGGCATGCCAAGTTCATGGCGCGACAAGATTTGCAATGCCCTGAGCTTGTCGCGACTGTTCATGATGCCATTCGAGCTGTTGGGTGTGTAAACACTCATCTGCTCGAACTGGCGCACAACCGCGGTACCAAAGTAGGTAATCGACGCTCCGATCCGAGGCAGGATCGCGTCGTAGCTACTCAGCAACTTGCTGCGAAAGAAGAGTTCGGGGAAACCCGCCGAGACATCGATCGAGAACTTCGTCGTATCAAGAACCTTGACCTTATGACCCCGGTCGACAGCAGCCTGGCGTAAACGCATCGTGCTATAGGAACGTGGAGCCCTGGAGAGGATGGCGAGTTTCACGGAAGGCGTACTCTAGCCGACGGACGGCCAAAGCCACGCAAAGATCGCCCCCATCGCGAGCCCAAAAACAGCCCCATCAAAGACGGTTTTCCAAGTCGCGGACCACTGATGGTGGAACCAAATGCTCGCGCTCGGAGCGGCAGAGCACCAGGCCAAGATGCCCAGCGTGCCGACAAGTCGGAACACGCTACCGAATTCGGCTCCGGGAGCCAGGCACATGCTCGCCGCGTAAGCCACGACGAGCGCGACCACAGCGTTGTGAATCACGCACTGGACCATGCTTTTGCCCATCGCCATCGGGCCCGGCTTCATCACGACCAGCATGCCGCTTGGGCCCGCTTCCACCTTTTTGATGAACTCGGGGTCCTTCATTGCATCGGGTGAACCACAGTGCGGGAAACTGAACTGCCCGGGGCCTTGCACGCCACGCGCTTTTGACCAGCCCCCAGTCTTTGTACCAAGTTCTGTGTTAGTCGCAAGCACTCAGTGAGTGCCGTGGGGGGGGGCCCCCCCGCCCGCACGGGCGGGCGACCGCCCCCCACCCAGGGGTTAGGGCTGACCAAACAAAGTGGTCAAACGAGAGGGGGGGGGCGCAGACGGGAGGGGGGCGACCCCCCCGGGC